>NZ_JAWVWO010000018.1:0-93960 GCF_033657265.1 Flavobacterium sp. MMLR14_040
GTTGTTACGATTGTTTTTAAATTGGTTTTCATTTGTTTTGTGTTTTAATTGTTATTTTAAAGTTTTGATTTTTTATCTCTGTCATTTCTTATTGACAGGACAAAATTGCGGCTTTCTTAATTATAAATCAAATTAATAATTTTTAATACTTATAAATTATATTTATAACAATAAACGCAACCAATAAAAAATGAACGTAAGAAGAGTAAAATAAACTCTAAAGCAATTTGGGGATATCAACATAAATAAAAAAGGACACCTTAAATAAAGTGCCCTTAAATCAAAATAGCTTTAAAGCGAATAAGTATTATTGAGCATCCCAAGACGCACTACCATAATAAATAGAGCTTGTTACCGGAGCTTTCCAATACTCCTGACTACCACCACGGAAGGTATGGAAACTTACTGCATTAACATTTCGCTTAGAATCGTTAGTTACCCAGCGAATTGTCTGGTTCAATATTTCGGTACCATTTACATAATATTTGACATATCCGTTAGTATTTGATCCCGTATTTAACTTAACAGATATCTGACAATTATATGTCACTCCTTCTTGTATGTAGTACTTTTTCCCAAAATCATTACCAAATTGTCCGGGTTGATCTTTATAGTAAACATAAGGCTGAAGATAAGCTCCGCTTCCTTTGGCAGTGTTTGATCCATTCGGGCAATACCACATAAATCTGGCACTACCGCCATTGCCATCCCATCCAGGATCGCCTCCGGTATTCTGGTCACCAATTAGTATCCCGTATCCGCATTTACCTCCTCTGCTCCAATAAAATCCGGAGTTAAATTTCATAGTAAACCAAACGGTGTAAACGCCTTCTGACCACACGCCATACGATGTACACAAACCACCTGGACATGATAATGTATTTGTTTTCAATGTGAGTGTTCTGGCTCCGGCGCTGCCCAGCGCAGCAGCAAGTGAGGCTGCTTTGTTGGTATTTTCCGGCGTGTCATTGTCATTACTTTGTATCACATCTTTGTTAACGCTTTGTGGTAAATCTAAATTTTCTTCCTTTTCACAGGAATTAAATACTAATGCTGTAATAAATAGCATACTTGTCAATTTTAAGATTTTTTTCATTTTTTTAAAGGTTAAAGGGTTAGTAAAATAATTAATAGATAGTAATTATATCGTTCCTGCAATTGTGCTGAATTTGCTATTGCAGTTATATTTTTTCTGAGTATTCTAAATCACATCAGGTTCGTGATGCTATTAGTAATAAACATTACAAAGTTGATAAATAATAATTGTTACAAGGAGTAGTAAAGTACGTTTTTACGTACACAAAAATCCGGCTTAGCATTTCGTGCATTTTTTTTAGATTTAAAAAATACTGCCTAATTTGAATGCTTGTTTTAGACCAGCACTTAAATTTTATAAGATCAACATTAAAAGATATAACTTCAAAAAGCAACTGACTTTTGATCTTTGTAAAGCAAACAAATACAAAATCTAATACAACAATTATGAATACCAAATTTAAAAAGGGACAGGAAGTAAAGCAGGAATTTGGAGGTCCTGTAATGAAGGTAATAGGCTTTGAGCCAGAACTAATTGAAAATATAATTACACAATGGGAAGACGAGGAAGGAACTATTATAACAGCAAAATTTATGGATTCTGTTCTGATACCTGCCGATGAAAATACGAATTGAATTGCTCCTTCTAATTTCAATTTAGAATAAAAATCACAACCAAAAAGCAGTAAAATCCCTGTTTAAATACTAGCGTTTGAATATACAAATGAGCTAGAGAAGACTTATGCATTTTTCGTAAATAGAAATTATGAAACTTTTCATAAAAATTATGTAAGAAAAAAAGCATCCAATATTTTTTTTTTGCAAGTAGTAAAACTTGTACAAAAACACACTACATAATTTACACGTTCTTATCTGATGTTATTGCCTGTATTAATGATCCCAAATAAATTAATCCTTTATCATAATAATTAATCTCTTATGAAAAGATATACGCACTTTATAATGTTAATTTCCTCTATATGCCTTGCTCAGAATACTCCGCCTCCGCCGGGATTGCCAGATCCACCAGCAATTCCCATAGATAGCATAGATATTTTTTTACTTGTTACGGCAACTTATCTTGGCTTCTACTTCATTTTGAGGGACAAAATAAAAAGATGAATTTAAAATAAAATACATCATCCCATGAAAAACACCATTAATTAATCTACAAAAATTGTGGCCAATGAAAAGAAAAATATTCTTACTATCAATTGTGATTTCGGTTCAGAGTTTTGCTCAAATATATGTAGGTGCAAGCACACCTGTTTATGTAAAAAACCAAGTGCTGTATGTTGGCCAAAATATAAATTTGGCAGCTAACTCTAATCTTTATTTGAGAAATAATTCTCAATTCGTACAAGGATCCTCAGGACCTTCTACCAATACCGGAACTGGAATTTTATCTGTTTATCAGGAAGGAACTTCTGATAATTTTGATTACAATTACTGGTGTTCACCTGTCGGAAATAATACAGCTTCTTCTATAAATAATAATTTCGGAATCACGTTATTATATCGACCTTCGACATCGATCGCTTCTACAAATACTGCAATACTGCCTATCGGGAGTTATAACGGGACAGCTAATCCGTTAGCAATAGCCTCACATTGGATATATAAATTAACAAATGCCAACAACTATTCGCAGTGGGTTCAGGTTGGAAGTGCTACAACAATTGCTCCCGGTGAAGGATTTACGATGAAAGGAACCAGCGGTTCAGATAATGCAGATCCTGAAGGAACCGGCATTGTAAACAATCCTACAGGTGCGCAGAGATATGATTTTAGAGGAAAACCTAATGATGGAAATATCGCCGTTACAGTTGGCACCAACAATGCAACCCTGACCGGAAATCCTTATCCATCAGCTTTACACTTAAATGCTTTCCTGTTAGATCCAACAAATAATGCTTCAACTGGTATTGCGTATTTTTGGCAGCAGGACAAAAATGTCAATTCTCATTTTCTCTCTGCATATCGAGGAGGATACTCCGCATATTCACCGGTTAGTTTAGTTTCGAATGGAATCTATACCGCAGCAACATTTAGATCCTATAATAGTGACGGAACATTAAATAATAATCCACCAAGCGGCACAAGTCCTGTTGTGCAAAGAAAATATCTCCCAATTGCCCAGGGTTTTTTAATAAATGGAGCAAGTAACGGAGTTGTCACTTTTAGAAATTCGCATCGTATTTTTTATAAAGAAGGAAGCGGTTTATCACAATTTGAAAAGATTCCCAAAAAAACAACTTCTAAAACAGAAGAGGAACTGGAACAAGAAGAAGCTGTACCGCTTTCCTATTTTAAGATTAACACCATAATAAATAATGAGTTCACCAGACAACTTGCTTTAGCATTTACACCTCAGGCAACAGATGGAATTGACAGAGGAATCGATGCTAAAAATTTAGACGAAAGTCTTCCTAATGATGTTTCTTTTTGGATAGAAAACAGTAATTATGTAATCCAGGGAACTACTTTTGATGCCTCAAAAAAAATTCCGCTCTCTGTAAAAGCAACTACAAAAACAACCTTTAAATTTTACATCCCCGAAATTGTTGATTTTGATAGTTCGCAGCAAATCTATATTTATGACGCACTTGATATGTCTTACCATGATATTAAAAATGGGGCATATGAAGTTACTGTAGATCCGGGAACTTATGCGGAACGTTTTAAAATAAGTTTTACCAACCAGACACTTGGTACAAATGATGAAAATAAAACTAATTTTTATATCACCCAGGACAACAAAAATCAAGTTTTAAAAGCACTCAATCCAAATAATATAGCAATGCAATCATTTGTTTTATATGATGTGCTGGGCAAAGCAGTAATCTCAAAAAACAATATCGGAATTGAGCAGAGCTATACTTTTTCAACTTCCGGGCTTAGTTCCGGTATTTACATTGCAACGTTCCTTACCACTGATAATATAAAAATTGCCCAAAAAGTTATTATCTCCTATTCCGGAAAATAGTAATCATCCATAATTATAATCTAACAGCCTGCTTAAACATTTAAAATCTTTAATTAATTAAATATTAGAAATTTATGGTAACTACACGTACTTCACAAAATACTAAAATTATATTATTGCTATTTTTCTCTTTCTTAACTTTTATTGGGAATGCACAAATAGGTATTGGTACTACTAATCCAAATGCAAGTTCCGTTTTAGATATCACTTCTACTACACATGGTATGCTTGCGCCAAGGATGACCACTGCCCAAAGAAACGCTATTGCAACACCAGCAGATGCATTGCTGGTTTATGATACTGATGTAAAATCGTTTTATTATTATAATTCAACTACGGCTGCGTGGACAATTCTTAGCGGCGGTACACCTTCAAGAGTAAACTTCAAACGTATTAAAGCCGGGGACAATCTGGCTGTTGTTCTTGCGCCTGAACTCGCGGCAGGTGGAGGTGCTAAATATGTTTTAACCGCAAATACTTTGTATGAAATTAATGGTCAGGTCGTATTTAATTTGCCTATAGATTTAAATAACGCTTATCTGGATGGTCTGGATGCAAATGAAGATATAATAGTAAAAACATCGGGTGTTCTTTTTGACGGCACAACAGGAGGAAGTATTAGAAACCTAACCATAACAACGCCAGGCGCTACTGCTTTTAATTTGAATGCGGCAGCAGCAACTTCTACCTTTTTACTTAGGGATACTGTTATTGCTAATTGCAATAATATTGGTAGCATATCTGGTTATGGACTCGTTTTTTTAAGTATTGTTAATTTTTCAGGAAATACAAATGGTATTACTTACAATAATATTGGCCAATTGCTATTGAGTAATCAGGCGTGGTTTAATAATAATGCAGGTACCTATGAAAAATTTACAGGAACATTTACCCTGATAGAAAAACAGGGAGGTTTCTCTAATGTAGCCAGCGGAGCTTACGGCTTAGATGTTTCTACGCCGGGTCTTACCATCACCGGTGATGCTGTTTTAGAGTCTGTTGTTTTCACAGGTCCTACTCCGGCAAATTATGTCAGACCTTATCCAGCATCTTCAACAACATATACAGGCTATAACTTTAATAACAGCTGGACAGTTAGGGCTGCAGGAATTCCCACCGAGGGAGATGCGAATGCAGTAGGCGATTTTGCAATAGATTATGCAGTTAATAATGTGGGCGTAAATGTAACTTTGAATAATCAAACACCTAGTAATATTGTAAAAGTAGGAGCCAGTACGGGTACCGCTCCTAATACAATATATTCAAATTTGTTTAGATTTACGACTGATGCGACTTCTGCCGGTTACAATAGATTAATTTACGCGGGAAAAAAGAAAAGAATTTTTCAAATAACCGGCGCTGTTTCCATCCAGGTACCTGGAGCTGGGATTTTTTTGGCTTACGTTACTAAAAATGGTACTGCTTTAACACAATACAAAAATTATGGAAGAAGTACCGTTAGTGGTGATATTATAAACCTTCCCTTGCAGGCCACGGCAGAATTAAATACTGGTGATTATATAGAAGTGGCTGTACAGCGTAATTCGGGAGCAACGGGTACGGTATCAGTACCAACTTTATCATTAACTATAAAATAAGTAAAATCATCTTACCTATTATAATTTTTTCATTGGGAAGTTCTGGCTATTTTTTGCAGGAACTTCCCAATGAAATTAATCAGACAGCTATATTTTCTAATTAATTCATTAACAATACTCCGCCGTTATTAGGAATTTTTATTTCAACTTCCTGATTATTTTTAAGTTTAATTGTTTCTGCTTTTCCATTTAGATTTTCATCATCAGAATAAACTTTTAATGCAGATCCGGAAGCAATCATTGGCAGTTTTAGTTGAAGCTTTATTGTTTCTTTTTGAGCATTTACGCCTGCTATGTACCATTTGTTTCCTTTTCGGCGTGCAAAAACCACATATTTACCCGGATATCCGTCCAGAAAACGAACTTCATCCCAGGTTGTTGGAACTTCTTTCATAAAATTAATCGCCCAATCCGGAGCATCAGTTAAATTATTGGGTGCCAAGGCAAAATGCTGCACACCACTCTGAAAAAGAACTGCTGTCGCTAAAGCAAACACATCAGAAGTCATTCGTTTTGAACCTTTATTGGGAATATTATCACTATTATAAAATTCATTCAGCGCGCTTCCGCCAAAATCCATACTACCAACTGTATTTCTGATAAAAGTATGTGTTGCTGCGTTTTTCGCTTCATTATCACAGCTTTCTTGTCCAAAATGCAGATTTTCACTCGCCAAAACCGCTTCGCTTGCTGCATAATTAGGATACATGCGCTCCCAGCCTCTTGGTAATGTACAGCCGTGAAAAATAACCATTAATCCAAAATCATTCGCATCTGTCAGGATATCTTCGTATAATTTCATGGTGACTTGTTTATCTCCGCCAAAAAAATCAACTTTAATTCCTTTTACGCCAATACTTTTCATCCACGCCATTTCTGCGCGACGAATTGCTGCATTGTCCATTTTTCCTCTTGGTCCTTGCGGTGCATCATTCCAATAGCCATTGGAGTTGTACCATAAATACAAACCAACATTTTTAGACTTTCCGTATTCTGCAAGTTCAACGATTTTATCTTTACCAATTTGTGTATCCCAAAGCGCATCGACCAAAATGGTTTCATAGCCCAAAGCATTACTAAAATCGATATATTGTTTTTGTACCGGAAAAGTGGTGTTGTTGTCCATTTTAATGATCCAGCTCCAAGTACCTTTTGTATATTGATATTCTTTTGAGGCTTTATATTTTGGCTGTACCAAGTCAAACGGAATCGTAGTTTCTACTATTGGATTCAGCGTTTCGCCTACTGTAATCGTTCGCCATGGTGTTTCGCCCGGAAGCGCAATTCCCGGAGCAGTTGTCCCGTTACCGTTGTTTTCTCCCGCCATTGGAAAACCAATCGTGTACAATCCTTTTTCACGACCAATAAGTCTACTGCCACAATAATTTCCATCCACGCCTGTCTCAGATATTAAAACCCAGCTGTTATTATTTACTTTAAAAAGACACGGAAATGTATAGCCTTCGCCAATGCCATTTTTTCCCATTGCATCATCTAATGCATAAGATGTTTCATAACTCGGCGCACTTCTGGCAAATCCGGTCATAGGTTTGCTTTGCGGACAAAGAAATGTCGTGGTTCCCTGAGGCAGCATAAATCCGGAAGCTTCTTCCTCAACCACACAAGACATAATTTCCTTTTGCGGATGTATTTTGTATTTGAAAGCAACATTATTATTGCTCACTCTGAAAATTACATCAATTGCAGGTTTACTTTCTTTAGTGAAAGAAAATACGGCTTCATTAGCTTCATAATATACTTTACTTTGTTTAATATTAGGCAATTGATACGTTTCATCAATTTTATTTTGATTGGATTCTGATTTTAAACTTAATCCTGTAGTAAAATCACCCGTATTTGTTTTTAAACCAAGTGGCGAATTTTCTAAAAACGTTTTTTCATTATAAGTGATACTATACAAAGGCATTCCGTTTGATACCAACACCGAAACTTTCAGTTTTCCGTCGGGACTTTTCACAACTGACTGCGCATTTAATTGCAAAAAACTAAATAAACAGAAACATATTACAGATTTAAAACTCATAACAGACTTAGATTAATTATTTGATTTGTTTTATTAATTTTTCGTTATAATTTAATTGAAATTTCATTACCGCTATAACTAATAAGCTTGTCAATTTTTTCACTAGCTATATCTGAAATCCCTGTGTTTGAAGAAGCTTTTACAACTTTAAATTGGCGTTCTTTTATTATTCCCGAAAAAGATCCTTTTTGCTCACTAATAGTTAATGTTTTTTTTAAATCATTCCACTTAAATGTAATTGTAGCATATTTACCTTTTTCATAATTATAATTATCCCCTTCATCTTCATAAAGAGTAAATTCGCCATCGGCACCTTCATAAACTCTAATTTCGAGGTTATCCCATTTTTTTTCATCGGCATATTGTACTTTGGGCCCCCAGGGAATAATACTGCCCGCTTTTACAAAAAAAGGAATCTCATTGATGGTCGTTTCATAATTAATTTCCTGCCCTCCTTTGTATTTCTTGTTTGTCCAGAAGTCATACCATTCAATACCAGCTGGCAAATAAACTTTTTTCGATTTTTTCTGACTGAAATCAACTGTAAGTGTTTTAGGCTTATCAGAAGTCTGATTTTTGTTCCATCCTGTATCTTCATTGGTTTTTACAATAATTTCAGGAGTATATTGCGCATGAATAATTGGGGCTACCAATATGGATTGGCCAAATAAATATTCATTATTCATGTCTTTCACTTTATCATCATCAAAATCCATCACCAAAGCACGCATCATACTCGACTGACCGTTTGTAATTTTCCAGGCATTCGAATAAATATAAGGCAGTAAGGCATAGCGTAAATTGATTGTTTTTTCGATAGCATCGTAAATCGGTTCTCCTTTTTTCCCAAATTGATATATCTCTCTTGGAACATCTGTACCGTGCGAACGCATCATTGGCGTAAATGCCCCAAATTGCAGCCAGCGCAGATACAGCTCCTGATAAGCAGGATTTTTGGCGCCAGAACCCCCATTCCAATTTTGGTTATAGGCACCGGCAAAAAAACCTCCAATATCACTATTCCAATATGGAATTCCGCATAGAGAGAAATTTAGTCCCGCAGGAATTTGATTGCGCAACATTTCCCATGTAGAATTTACGTCTCCCGACCAGGTATTCGATCCATAACGCTGTTGACCCGCAAAAGCGGAACGGGTTAAAATAAAAACTCTCTTATCAGATGATACTTCACGCTGATGATCATAAACGCCTCCAACGGTCATTAATGGATACGCATTTCTAACTTTTCTAAATGATCCAAAAAAGGTTTTATTATCAAAATCTTTTGGTTTAATATCTAAATGATCTGGTTCCGTAGAATCCATCCACCAGCCGTCAATACCAAAAAAAAACAATCCTTTATTTAAATATTTCCAATAAATATCTCTGGCTTCAGGATTATAGGCGTCATAGACCTGCACTCCGGAAGGGAAATTCATGTCTGGCGGCCAGACGTCTTTTGCAGATTGTGGCCATGTCTGAAAATCCATCAGCATATTTTTATCTTTCAGCTCCTGAAATTGGTTTGTTTTTGGACCAAAAGAAGACCAGATTGAAATAAGTAAATGTGCATTCAAATTGTGAATATCATCAATCATTTGCTGTGGTTTTGGAAATTCAGGATTTAAAAAATTCATTCCATTCCAATGATAATTATCGCCCCAATATTGCCAATCCTGAATAATACCATCTAATGGAACACCTAAATCGCGGTACTTTTTCACTACTTCAACGGTTTCATTCTGACTTTTATAACGCTCTCTGCTTTGCCAAAAACCAAAAGTCCATTTAGGAAACATAGGCACCTGTCCTGTCAAATCACGCATTTTTGAAATTACGCCATCAGCATTTCCGCCACTCATAAAATAATAATCTATACCATCTCCAACTTCAGATTTAAAAGAAGTTTCTTCAGGATCATCACTAAAATCCGTCGGCGAATAATTATCCCAAAACAATCCGTATCCTTTATCAGATTGGAAAAAAGTGACAAAATCCCAGGTGTTATTCTGCACCATATGAACTTTTTGGTTTCGTTGGGACATTTTTCCGTTTTGAAGAATCCCTAAACCGTAAATTAATTCTTTTTTATCCAATACAAATGATTGGGATATCGAATAGGTTTTAGCACCGGCATCATTAAAATCAGTAAAAACTGCACCGGCTTTTTTTTCATTCAGTAGTGATTTACTATCAAGCGTTTTAAAAGACACATTACCATCTGTTAAATTTAAAACAACTTCGATACTTTTACTTTTTAAAGAAAGATTTTCACCTTGTTTATTGCTGATAAATTTTGTGGCTTCAGCAATTTTTACCACAGACAAACTTTTCTTTTCAAAACTTTTGCCAGCAGGATATTTTATAACCCTGACAATTTCAGGAGTATAAAATTGTATTTCAACTACGTTTGAATTAATAATAGATTTTACCCCTAAATTTGTTTTTTCAAAAGACTGAGCAATGCCATTTAAACTTCCTAAGCAGAACAGCAGGCATACCAAATAAACTTTGTTTTTCATAATTTAGACTTTTTTGGGTATAATTAATTTTTACTTTTTGTATTTTCTTCTTTATTAATAAAACGGCATTGAAATTCTTATTGAATTAAAACGTTAATCATTTTCAAATCTTTAGCATCTGAACTGGTACCGTAAAACACTTCATATTCTCCGGAAGTAACCTTCATTCCAATACTTTTTGCATCATAAAATTCAAATGACGAGGCCGGTAAATCGATCGTTTCATTTTGGCTTTCACCGGCTTTTAATGCAATTCGTTTAAAAGCTTTCAGCGTTTTCAAAGGCCCATCGGTATCGTTTAGTTTTCTAACATAAACCTGAACAATTTCTGTTCCTTCACGTTTGCTGGTATTTTTTATCGAAAAATTTAATTGTGTATTTTCATTTGCTTTTATTTTTGTCTTGCTCAGATTCGCTTTTCCAATTTCGAATTTAGAATAGCTTAAGCCAAAACCAAACGGAAACAAAACATTTGTCGTATATCTGTAAGTACGGCCTTTCATCGAATAATCTTCAAAATCGCCTAAGACTTCTGAGTTTTTATAAAAAGAAACCGGCAGTTTTCCCGCAGGATTATAATCTCCAAAAAGAACATCGGCGACAGCCTGACCACCGGATTCTCCCGGATACCAAGCCTGTAAAATTGCATCACAGCTTGCTGTTTCCGGCGTTAAGGCAATGGCAGAACCGGAACAGTTTACAAAAACTACTTTTTTGCCCGCCGCCTTCAGTTCCTGCAAACATTTTCTCTGAACTGCTGGAAGTTCGATATTGGTTCTGTCACCGCCTTTAAAACCGGGATAAGAAACCGGCATTTCTTCGCCTTCCAGTAAAGTCGAAAGTCCGCCTACAAAAATTACGGTATCGATGCCTTTTAATTTTTGAAGTAAAGCAGCAAAATTAATATCGTGCTCTTTTCCAAAATCAAACTCAAGGTTGGCCTGCCAATTGTTGGATTGTGCATACAGAATTTCGATTTTGTATTTTTTTCCTGCTTCGACTGCAAATTTAATTTTGCCGGGAAGCGTTCTCCAGTTGGTATATTTTGCCAAAGATTTATCATTCACCAATAATTCAAAAGCGCCCGTTGCTCCGGTTTTAAAAACAAGACTATCATTTTCTTTCGCTGTAAATTCGGTTTCGTATTTTGCAGAGAATCCTTCTAATTTAACACCCGAAGCAAATTCATGCTGTCCGGCAGTGGTCATTCTTATTGGATTTACAATTTGCTGTGCTATAACGCTGTTGCCTTCTCTGTTTGGATTGTTCCAATAGGTGGCTTTCATCCCTTTTTTTCCTTCAAAAGAAAGCTGGTCAAAATAACTTTGGTTTACTTTGTCTTCGACTAAATCGCAGGCTTTGTCATAAACCATTTTATTTTGGGGAATTTTTGATTCTATACCGCTTTTGATCGTGATCGTTTTAACGGGAGTTCCGTTGTAATTTCCCCATAACATCGGTTCGTTATCCACATTCGGACCAATAACGGCTACTTTGTTTATCGTTTTATCTAATGGTAAAATATTGTTTTTATTCTGCAAAAGCGTCATTGATTTTTGCGCCATTTCAAGCGCTAATTGCTGGTGTTCTTTGCTATTCAATACAGAAACCGGAATTTGAGCCCAAGGTACGATCGCGTCATCATCCATTTCGCCCAAATCAAAACGACCCGTTAAAACACGAAGCAGACTTTTATCAATATCGGCTTCTTTTATTAAGTCTTTCTCAACGGCTTCGGGTAAATTTTTAAACGGATATTTCTCCCAAACACATTCCACATCAGTTCCTGCCAAAACAGCTTTTGAGGCCGCATGCGTTGCATCTGATGAAACTTTATGTGTGGTGTAAAAATCTGTAACAGCACCGCAATCTGAAACTACCAGGTATTTAAAACCCCATTCATCGCGCAAAATACGCTGCAATAAACGCGTATTACTGCAACACGGTTCATCATCCAGACGCTGATACGCGCACATCACCTGACGCACATCGGCATCTTGCACCAATGCTTTAAAGGCCGGCAAATAGGTTTCGTATAATTCCCTTGGGTTTACATTATTCAAATTCAGTTCGTGTCGGCTCCATTCGGGACCAGAATGCACGGCAAAATGTTTGGCACAGGCCAGAAGTTTGCGGTATTTCGCATCTGCCGGACCTTGTAAACCTTTCACGACCGAAATTCCCATTCTTGAGGTTAAATACGGATCTTCACCATAGGTTTCCTGCCCACGTCCCCAACGCGGATCTCTGAAAATATTGACGTTTGGTGTCCAAACCGATAAACTCAAAAACCGTTTGTTTTCATTGCCGCCCTGAATCCATTGGTTGTATTTGGCACGGGCTTCATCAGAAACTGCATTAAAAACATTGTACACCAACTGATCGTCAAATGAAGCCGCCATACCAATAGGCTCCGGAAAAACGGTAACATTATCGTTATTGGCGTAACCGTGCAATGCCTCGCTCCACCAATTGAATTTTTTAATGCCAAGTCTTGGTATCGGATCACTTTGATCACACATTAATGCCGCTTTTTCTTCCAGAGTTAATTTTGAAATTAAATCTTTTGCACGTTCTGTCGAGCTCAAAGACGCATCCTTAAAGCGATATTGCTGAGCGTTTGCACTAAAAACTAAAACTAAACTTATGATAAACAGATACCTAATTTTCATGATTTTCTGAATTATATAATGAATATTTTATTTTGGTTAAATTGTAAACTAATTAATTCCATTTGATAGTTAAGAAAATGTAGTCCCTACGGGACAAAAATTGACACCAATAAACTGATTCTACAAATATGTAATCTCTCCGGGATATTTTTTTGTTACTCCGTTAGGAGTTAAATATTGGTAGAAGAATAATGAAATCTACCAGAAAAAATATCCCGTAGGGATTAAACCTTTTTTAGAGCTAACTTATTTATTGAATTTAATCTGGCAACCTCAATTAATTATTCGTTGAAATTTTATCTTCAATATGGAAATAATCAAAATCAACAAAGCCTCCCGTATTTTTTGTTGCATAATTGAACAACCCAAATCGATACCCCATAAAATGCGGAAGTGTATAAGGAAGTTTTATTTTTTTTCCAATACCGATCCATTTTTTACCATCTAAACTGTAAAAAAACTGACCTTCATCTATCTTGTCTTTAAAGTTGCATTCTGCCTTCAAATAAATTTTATCCTGCGTTAACGGAATACTTTCTATTGCTGTCGGAACATCTTTAAGCGCTTCAATCATTACTATTTTCTTAGCATCTTTTTCGGCTTTTACACCAATCAATCCGTACTCTTTTTGCAATAAGGAAAGGCCTGCAAAGTCGCCTTCTTTCATTTTAGAAACCTCAACCAGAATAGTTCCTGAACTTTGAGGGCCAAAAGTTCTTTGCGTCAAGGTATTTCTCGCTTGAACAAAACTGCTGTCAATTCTTCCGGTTTTCAGTCTTAAAAACCCTTTTCTTTCTTTTACCGACCAAAATGCATTATCCGGATTGTGGTTCCATTGCCAGACCAGAGGCAAATCGGGATCATTCTTTTTTCTGTTAAAATCATCTGAATTTACAATTCCCGGAATCAAACCTTTGCTTGCCGGTAAATCGAGATTTTGAGGCACTTTATTATTTTCGCCTAAAATTGGCCAGCAGTCTTCCCATTGAACCGGAACGAAATAAGGAATTCGCCCGACACCGCCAAAATCCCTGAACAGGTACGAAAACCATTTTCCGTCAGGCGTATCGATAAGTCCACCTTGCGCGACACCCAAATCCTGCAATCCTACTTTTCCTTCCCACGGACCCGAAATTTTATCTGCTCGGTGTATAATTACCGTTCGCATTCCGTCTTTTGGCCAGACGATATTAAACAGATAATATTTTCCTTTGATTTTAAAAAGCTGTGAACCTTCAGATTGCAGCATAATATTGTTTCCCGCAGGTGCGCTGGCATTTTCTAGCAGGATTTTTTTTGTATCTTCTTTTACAGCTGATAAATCTGAATTCAACTCGACAATCTGCAATTTTCCTGCTCCCCAAACCATATAAGTTTTTCCGTCATCATCAAAAAAAATAGAATGATCGTGATAGGAATTATTTAAAACGGCTCGTTTCCACGGTCCTTTTTCAATATCTTTTGTCGAAAAAATATAGGTTTTTCCCGTTGTACCTGAGAAAGTACTGACATAATAAATACCGTTATGATAATTCAGACTGCTAGCCCACGAACCTCTTCCGTAATCATTTTTTCCATTATCAAGATTTAGTTTATCGTTATCGTCTTCTAATGTTTGATAGGCGTAATTGATTATTTTCCAATTCACTAAATCATTAGATTTCATAATGGGAACACCGGGATTCATGTGCATTGTCGTACTGCTCATGTAATAAATATCGTTTACACGAATGATGGACATGTCCGGGACATCGGCAAAAATAATCGGATTCTGCGCCTTATTTTGTCCATAATTACACAGACTAAAAAGCAGAACAAGACTAAAAAAAGCATTTCTAATTTTCATCTGGTTTATTTTTTTAATCCTTTAAAATTCTGAATTGATGAAACTTCGGACTATTGTTTCCATCATTCGATTTTATTTTGATGTTTATAATTTCAATCTTCTCAATATTTATGCGGATGGTTTTATTTTCTGCAGCAATAATGGGCGCGGGTTTTTCATTGATAAGAATGGTAATTTTATCTGTTTTAGAATCGTCTGTACAACTTATATCCAAATATTTTCCGGATTTATTTTTATTTAATAACTGATAGGAAATATACGATTTGGTACTTCTCCAAGCCTTTGTATCGTCGTAACCTGAATCACTTTTTTCGCCTTTATACCCATGATCAACTTCTGACTGCTGTTCGCCGCAATTAATTTTATCGATAGTTTTAGCTTCCAAAGCTAATGCCTCTATTTCCTGCTGTTTTAAAAGTGCATGCTTTTCTTTGTACTGTTCTTTGGTATAATTTTGAAAATACATTTGATATCGCGCGTCATGAATTTCAAAAAAAGGCTGTAATTCTAACGAATCTAAACGAAAATGCAGGTTTCCTAATTCCTTCAATTTTGCGATATAAGCTGACTTTTCGCCAATCATTTCATATGCCTGATCCAACGGATAATATTTACCGGATGCGACATGTCCCATTCGGCTGTCATCTGCAAATAATCCGTCTAAATCTTTGTTTGATGTTTTGGCAGCCAATACAATAGGTCCGTTTACAAAAGCACTCCAATTGGAGCCGTCCGGCAAATTTTCTAAATGTGTCGAAGTTTTAAATGTAACAGAAATCTTGTCTCCTGATTTCCATTTTCTGTTAAGCACTACATAACTGGATCGTTTTGCTTCTATTTTCTGAAGTTGCCCATTTATTGAAATTTCAAAATTTTCTGCCCATTCGGGACAGCGGATATTCATCGAAAATATCTCGCCTTTCTTTAGTTTTAAAACAAGATCTGTACTATTTTCATAAGGAAATTTGGTAGTTTGTTCGATAGAAATATTCTTTTCTTTCCAGTCTAAAGTTGACGGAATAAAAAGATTTACAAAAACATCATTTTCTGTATGGCTGTAAATTAATTCCCCATACTTAGAATGATTTTCAAGCCCTGAACCTACACAACACCACATGCTTGTTTCGGGTTGGGAATATACGCGATAATGATTGGGTCTGATGGGTGTAAAATAAACAAAACCGCCTTTTTCAGGATGCTGGCTCGAAAGAATATGATTGTACAACGTGCGCTCATAAAAATCAAGATAACTTACCTTGTTTTTGTCTAAAAACAACGCCTTGCTCAAACGCTCCATGTTATAAGAATTGCACGTTTCGGGTCCCTGATTTGATTTTAACATACCGCTGAAATCCTCGGTTGGATTAAAATGTTCGGCAAAACTGTTTCCGCCAAAAGCTACACTTCGCTTTTGGGTAACATTTTCCCAGAAAAACTGCGCGGCATCTGTCCAGTCTTTATTTCCGGAAAGTACACCGATTTTCTCAAAACCAATTACTTTTGGTATTTGCGTATTGGCATGCAATCCTGTTAACTTATCTTGTTTTTTTTCTAATGGATTTAATATTGCTAAGTGCGAAACTTTCTCGGCAGTTTCCAGATATTTTTTGTCTTTTGTAATGATATACAAATCAGCAAAAGATTCGTTTATGCCGCCGTGTTCGGTTTTTAATATATTTTGAATCTGCTCATCTGAAAGCGGACGGATTAATTCGATAAACCAATCGCCCAGTTTTATTAAAACCTCTTTTGCTTTTTCATTTCCAGTGTAACGATAAGCATCCGTTAAACCGGCAAAAAGTTTGTGAATATTGTACAGCGGAACCCAGGTGTTGTTCAACCCAAAATTGCTTCCGTCAATGTCTCCGTTATGAATTCGATCCCAAAAAACTTTTCCCTGCGGAATTCCTCCTACATAACCATTGCCATTTTTTTGCTGACATTTCTCCAATTCCAAAATCATATAATCCAATCGGTTTTTAACTTCCGTATTTCCTGTCGAAGCATACATCATCGCTAATGCAGACAGGTAATGTCCGGCAATATGCCCGTCAAGTCCGATGCTTTCCCAATTGCCGTAACGTTCCGCTTTTACGGGTATTCCGGAAGCGATGAGATAAGGCGCTAAAAGCCGGTCTGGATTGAGTTCTAAAATATATTTGAGATCTACATCCTGAGCATTTTTAAATATTCCCTTAGTTAGTCTTACCTCATTCAAGTCAAATGTTTTCATTTGAGCTTGTGTCACATGGCAAAGTAACAGTGTACAAAAACAAAATATAAAGCTGTATTTCATTTCTATTTTTTTTATCTTTTAAATATTTTTCCTTTTTCTTAATAACAGATTGACCCTATTTATTTTTTAAAACAAGAAATAAGACTAAAGAATACTATTCTTAAACTAGAAAATGAACTAGTTCTATCGATTGTTTATTAAAAGTGTAAAAATAACACTTTTTAAAACGCAAAAAATAATTCCTCAATAAAAAAGCTATATTTTTATCATTTATGTTTTTAAATCAAGTATTTTTAAGAAAATAACTCAAAAGCAAAAGAAATCATTTACATATTACATTTTAATTCAAATACCAGGCAAATAAATTTTGCTTCCTGCGCAGCTAATGAAAAACTGAACCTGCAATAATGATTTCATCAACAGACATGTAATCATAACCAAACTGGGGACTGCATACAAAACCTCCAAAACCAGTAACTTTTTGATAGGTCTTATTTTTATCAATTTGTACTTTAGCATTCTGTGCACTTAACTGAGCAAATGACAAGAATAAAACGGCAAACAATATTGAACTTAATTGGTGTATTTTTTTCATATTCTACTAAAATTTAATCCGTTAAAAATTTAGAATTTAATATTACTTTCAGGAGGTCCGAGATAAGACGGCTTTAACCCGCCGGTATTGATTACAATTTTCTGCAGCACGATTCCGGGATCTAAAACACGGAAGCGTAAAATATGTTTTCCGGGTTTAAGAATTGTATGTTTAGTGCTCGAATGTATTAGATGTTCTGCCTGCCATTTTCCTAATTCGCCACGATAATGACCGTTAAAATTTATGGTTTGTGGTTTTTCTTCATCAAAAGAAACCTCATAACGAAGTCCTTTGTTGCTGTTAAAGTTGAGCGTTGGAGCCAAAAGCAATTCTACATTAAATTCTCCTGTTGAAGTAAAATCAACTTCATACTCCACAAAAATATTATCGTTTGGAGTCGGATATTTATTTTGTGGAAATGTCGTAATCCCGCTTTTTGTTTTTCCAAAATCAGGAATTACTTCCCAATGGATCGTGTTCGAATTATTTACTTTAGAAAAATGTTCTGCCTCGATAGAAACGTACCCATCCTTTTCTGCGAATACTTTTCTTTTGACTTGATCTTTTTCAGAAACATAAGTCACTTCAGGCAAAATATTTTTCGGAGTATCATGCCAAGCCTTATATCCAATTCGCATTTGGTCCATAATATGCGTCCATTTTCCGCCAGAAATTTCATTGTTGTATTTGTTTTGAAGCACAGAATCTCTTTCAAAATTTCTTTTCACCTGATCTGCAAAAGCATTCGCTAAAATGTTTTTTTCCGAAGCCAATTTTCTATTATTGGCTTGTGCAAAATACATTTCATAAAGATTACTGCAGGCATCTATTGGATACAAAACCAATTGAAAATAAGCATCTTGATATTCTTTTGGAATATCATTGTAAATTCGGTACGCATCGAGCGCCAGATTTTTATACTCATTTACAACCGTTTCAAATTCATTGTAATTTTCCAGACTGTAGGTTTTGCTGTCCAGCATTTCAGGCGTTACTATTCGGTTGAATTTTGGATAGGTATTTAATAATCTTGCGATTTCTTTGGCATGTTTTGTTCCGAATTGATCTGCCGCCCATTTCTCCGTAAACTCAAAAAGGTTTTGAGAGTTGAATTTCTTAGGATTCCACGCCATATCCAAAAAGAAACTGATCGGAAATTCCATTGGTTTTAAATCACCCACATTTACAATCCAAACTTTATCAACGCCGTGTTCGTAACTCAAATTCATCTGTTCCCAAACTCTTTGTATCGGACTTATATTGATCCATTTCGAATTTCTTGGACCTCCAACATAATCAAAATGATAATACATGCCATAACCTCCTTTGTGCAAAGGTTTTGTTACGTCTGGAAGCTTGCGCACATTTCCCCAATTGTCATCGCAGAAAAGCAAAATTACATCATCGGGAACACGCATTCCCTGATCGTAATAATCCTGAACTTCCTTATACAAAGCCCAAACCTGAGGCGTTTTTTCAGGCTTTTTTTGCGTTACGTCAGCAATAATTTTTCGTTGTTCTTTTACGATATTTTCCAGCAAAGCAATGTTGGTTCCCTCGCTCATGGCTTCGTCGCCGTCTCCGCGCATTCCAACGGTTACGAGCTTTTCCCAGTTTTTACTGCGTTCTATTCCGCCTTTCCAGAATTCATCGAGAACGGTTTTATTTTTCGCATAATCCCAAACATTCGGGAGATAATTTTTTTTAATATACCGATGCCAATCTGTTTGTGCCAAAGCCATTGGTTCGTGGTGTGATGTCCCGATGACAATTCCCATTTCATTGGCAAGAGGTCCGCTGGCGGGATCATCATCATAAAATGCATTTCCCCACATGGCCGGCCAGATATAATTGGCTTTTAGCCGAAGTAATAATTCAAAAACTTTTTCGTAAAACTTACTGTTAAATCCTCCAAATGTTGCTTTCGACCAGCCGCTTAATGCCGGCGCTTCGTCATTGATAAAAATTCCTCTGTATTTTACAGCAGGTTCGCCATCGGTATAAGTTCCTTTTACAAAATACAGATTCTCTTTTTTCTCCACAGGCACATCAGCCCAGTAATACCAAGGCGAAACGCCTATTTGTTTTGATAATTCGTAAATTCCGTAAATCGTTCCGCGTTTGTCGCTTCCGGCAATTACAATCGCTTCATCTACTCCTTTAAATGGAGTTTTAATATTCTGAATAATAAATTTTTCATTTCTGCCTTTGAGCTGTTTTCCGTCGATTTTATTTGCTTTCACTAAATCATCAATTGCAGAATTGGTTCCGATTGTTCCGATAATAATCAACGGCGATGCAGTATTTTGTTTCTGATTTAAGATTGCTGGTTTTTCTCCCGTAACTTTTTCAAAATCAGATTGTAAATTAGTGATTGCACGCAAAATACCGGCATCTGTTCCATTACTTACAAGAAAGGATAAGGGTGAAGATTTCTCTTTCAGTACCATAACATTGTCGCCTTTTTGAGTTGAAATAAACGACTGCGCTTTTAAAAAAGTACAACTAAAAACGATAAGAAATGTGAGGATATATTTTGAAAATGTATTCATGAATTTTAGTATTATGCAATTCAATTACTATTTTAAAATCTTTATTTCTGCTGAAACAATAATGGCGTAAACATAAATAAATCATGTCTCCAGACCGGCCATGTATGTCCGCCCGGATATTCGCTGTATTTATATTTGATGCCGAGCTGGTCGAACTTTTTCATCATTATTTTACAATTTTCATAAGCGATATCTTCTTTGCCGCCCATCGAAATCCAAAATTCTTTGATGTTCGCATTAATCGTCGCGGCATTGTTTTTCATAAACTCGTATTGCGGATCAGATAAAGTGGTATTATTGGCCCACCAACCCGAACTGAAAACGCCGATATAAGAAAACAGATCTGAATTTTTAACGCCAGCATAAAGCGTTTGCAAACCTCCCATTGATAATCCTGCCAAGGCTCTGTTTTTGCTATCTTTTGAGACTTTAAAATTGCTTTCTACAAAAGGTATTGCTCCGTTTTTTAATTCATTTTCAAAAGCTTTTAGTGCATTTTCATTAAAACCTGCCACGCCTCCTGTATTCCCCATATTGCCGTCGAGCATGGCGATGATCATCGGTTTTGCCTTATTTTCGGCAATTAAATTGTCTAAAATTAAATTTGCTTTTCCCTGCGTTGCCCAGCCTGTCTGGTCTTCGCCTCCACCATGCAGGAGATATAAAACCGCATATTTTTCTGTCGAATTCTCGTAACCTGGCGGTGTATACACATACATTTCGCGCCATGAATTGGTTGCTTTCGAAAAGTATTTCTTGATTCTGATATCACCATGCGGAACGTCTTTTAAAGCATAAAAATCGCCTTCTTTATTTGGAATTTCGATACCGCTTGCCATGCGCCCCATACCGTAAAATGTCTGACTTGACGGATCTGCAACTGCAACGCCGTCAATAAGCAGGGAATAATAATTAAATCCTTTGTTGATCACCTCTGTAGTTACTGTCCAAAATCCTTCTGAATCTCTTGTCAAATCGTATTTTTTACCTAAATCAATTTGTACTTTTGAAGCTTCGGGAGCGGTAACTTTAAAAAGCACTTTGTTATCCGGTAATATTTGAGGATATTTTGCTGTACGAATATTGGTTTGCGCAGGATTTCCTAAAATGGTATAAGCTGCAAAATTGGATTGATCGACAGGTTTAAATAAAAACTGTGAAAACATATACAAACCATTTTTCCAGACTTTAAAATCATGCACTCCCGGCTCGATATAATAAATGTGCGGTACATCATTTTTATACAAATAATCGTGCGTTCGTTTACTGTTTTCGATAAGCCAGTCGTTATCTCCGCAGGAAATCCAGAGTAGTTTTAATTTCTTTTTTGCCTCTTCTGGATTGGGAAGTAATTCTTGGGGCATTTTAGTATTGGGAGCTGCTGAGAAAGCGCCAACCCAGGCAAATTTATCTAAATTCCCTAATCCAAAATTCAACGATTGTCCGCCGCCCATTGATAATCCGGCGATGGCGCGGTGTTCTCTGTCTTTCAGAATGGGATATTTTTTTTCGATAAACGGAATCAGGTCGTTTAATAAATCTTTTTCGAATGTAGCAAAAGCCTGTACTTTATCCGGAGCCATTATATTTCCGGTCGCGCTATCATCTTTCATTGCCCTGCCGTTTGGCATGACTACAATCATGGATTCAATTTTTCCTTCTGCAAAAAGATTGTCTAATATAATTTGCGGATTTCCTCCGTTGAGCCATTCTTTTTCATCGCCGCCTATTCCGTGTAAAAGATACAAAACAGGATATTTTTTCTTTTTGTTGAATCCAGGAGGTGTATAAACTGTTGCTTTTCTTGTAGCACCAACCATTTTAGATTCATAATTAATGGTTTCTATTTTTCCTGCCGGAATACTGGCATTTAAGACATCAAAACCAAGAGGCGCCTGTACTATAAAAGGCGATTTTCCGTCAGAGAATTTATATCCCAGTAACAAAAGCATTTTATCGGCATAACGTCTTCCTAAGTCTCTGTAACCTGCAGCATTAAAATGTAAAAAGTCAGGTTCTGCCGTGCATCCTTTTGATGAAATAACATACGAATTGGGAATCGTTTTTGGCAATGTCGCAATAATTTTATTCATGCTGCCACATTTACCGTTCTGGTCTTCGTTTACGGTTTCCCCCGAAAGCAAAGGCACTTTCTTCGGATCCAGATTAAGGTCTTTTATCAAATTATCATAAACTATTTTTACTTTTTTCGGCCAAAGTGTATCGCCTGTATTCGATTCTCCCTGATGCAGTAAAATGCCTTTAATAACGCCTTTTTTCTGCGCTATTTTTGCCAGTTCTACCAATCTGGCATACGGATTTCCGTCGTATTCTTTTAGAATGCCTTTCATCCAGTCTGGCGCTGTGGCTACATATTCGGCTGTTTTATCTTTGTCAAAAAGTTCAATTTTGCATCCTCCAACGGCTACATTGATTACGCCCACTTTTATATTTTTAGGCAGATTGGCTACCAGATTTCGTCCAAAATAATCAACTGGCGTGAGTCCGGTACTGCAACGGCACAATGGCGGTATGGCGGTGTACCAATTTCCTTTTTCACGTTTCAGTTCAGGACAATTGACTGCCTGTAAAACCTGAAACCGATCGTCGACACCCAATTTATCCTGTGGTTCTATTTTGGCATATCCTTCCATATTGGACTGACCAAAACTCAGATAAATATGAAAGTTAGCATCTTGAGAATATCCCTTTTGTGCTATTGAAAAAAGAACTATAAATGCGAAAAACCTAAGTATTGATTTCATTGTTGATTTGTTTTTATTATCAAAAAATCATTTTAATCGAATTCAAAATATGCAAACTGTTATTTAAATAAATTGAGATCTACTGTTTCTCCCATTTTCTGATAACCCGCTTCGTTTGGATGCAAGAAATCACCGTCATGCAGGCTGGATGAAATTGTTTTTGAACCTTCTTCTGCAACCATGGCTTTATCAAAATCAATTACAGCATCAAAGGCTTTACTATTTCTGATCCAGGCATTTACAATATCGCGGGCTTCTTGTTTGTGAGGTGAATCATAAAATGATTTTTGAAATGGCAAAATGGTACAGCCGTAAACTTTAATTCCTTTTGCATGCGCTTTGGCAATCATCACTTTATAAGCATCAATAAGTTCCTGCGCTTTTATTGGTGCATCTTCGGGATTTTTAATTCCTCCAATATCGTTGATTCCTTCCAGAATTACGAGCCATTTTGTGCCTTTTTGAGATAATACATCTCTGTCAAAACGATTTAGTGCCGTTGGGCCTAATCCGCCTTTGACGACACAATTTCCTCCGATTCCTAAATTCAAAACGCCTATTTTTTCTGTTTTTTTATTGGCAGATAATCGTGCCGATAAAATATCTGTCCATCGATTTTGTTTGTTGGTTCCTGAGCCTCGGCCATCTGTAATGGAATTTCCCAAGCAAACGATATTCGCAGCCGATTTATCAGCCACAACATCCAATCCCATAATCGTGTACCAGTGATCTGTTTTTATGGCGCCATCAAAAGCTGCGTTTTGAATCTGATTTCCTTCAAGAATGTATGAAGTGGTTCGTGAACCGGGATGTCCGGATGTTTTTTGCGAAGTATTTCCGTAATGAATGGTAATCGCTAAAAGCTGTCCGGGCTGTAAATCAAAATCAAAAGCATCTGAAAAAACTTCCTGTTCCGGATTTATGGTTATGTCTGGTTTTTCATTAAAACGAAGCTCTTTTTGGGTTTTAGCATCAACAATCGGTGCATCGATAACATTGGCCACACTAACCGATTTTAAAACCGTTTGTTGATCGCTAAAAATATTAGAGAAACGCAATCTCAACCGTTTTCCTCCAATAGAAACCCTTATAATTTGTCGAAGCGTATTTTCTGAAAGTCCCGGAGCAGGCGGCATATTATTGGGCTCAACCAGCATTTGTGCGCAAGCCCAGGTTCCGACCCAATTCTCCGTTTTTGATTTGCTTTGCGCCATTATCTGACAACTCAAAACCAAAAAGATGAGCTGCAAAAACAACAATCCTTTAAAATATTCCTTTTTCATATTTCATTTTTATTGTGGCTGAGCATCATTTGCTGCCGTTGCGTACAATCCTACCAAAGCGCCTGTAAAACCTCCCGCCACATTTGTCGAAAGAATATCGCCAGAAACCGGTTCGCCTAAATTTTTAAAATCAGTGCCGTTTAGAGCGTAACTAAATTCGTAACTGTCTCCGGTTGCTTTTACCTGAAGTCGTATGTTTTTTTTGATTTCAATTTTGGCACTTGCCATTATTTTTGATTGTCCTTTTTCTGTTCTTTCTAATAAAATATAAGTGTCTTTTCCTTTTTTTGTAATGCCAAAAACATAATTAAAACGCTCGTTTTGCAGGCATGTAATTCCGGCAAGATCTTTTTCAGATTCTGGTTTGTACTCTATCGTTGTGGCAAACGAGAACGTATTGTGCATTTGTCGGTAAAAAAGTGTCGACGTGGGTTTCAATTCTTTAATATTTACTTCGAAAGGATTAATCTGAAGTCCTTTTTTGGTTACGGAAATAAAGTTTTCACGCGGACCTCGAAGTCCTATCCATCGGTAATCTAATTTATCAGAAGTAAAATTTTCGGTAAACGTAAAATTACCATTCGGGAAAAATCCGTCTTTGCCTGTTTTGTTTTCTGTAACGCCTTTTGGCATTTTAATTTTTGGTTCTAAAGGCACTAATCCGTTTTCAAAAACCGGAAAAGTTCCTGACCAGTCTACGGGAAGCATAAAAGTTTCGCGTCCTGTATTTACTCTGTCTTTATCATTCGGGCGAACGCCTAAAAATACACCGTAATATTTATTATCTGGTCCAAGAACTAGATCAGCATGTCCTGCCCAGTCTACTTTATCTTTTCTGTTTTGCGGAAAATATCTTTGAGTCAAAATCGGGTTGTTTGATGCCGGTTTAAAAGGCCCTTTTGGGCTGTCACTGATAAAAATTACTTCACTGTGATTTCCGCCTGTACCACCTTCGGCACACATTAAATAATAATGCCCGTCTTTTTTATACAAATGCGGCGCTTCTATCCAGATTGGTTTTTTCGAAAGATCTACTCCGCCATCTACAATAATTTTATCCGTTCCCTTGATAACCTGATCTTTTTCGAGATCGTATTCCCAAACTTTAATAACACGATGACCTTCATATAATTGCTTTCCTTTATCTGGAGCGTCATTATGAACGATATATCCTTTTCCATTATCATCAAAAAAGATACAAGGATCGATTCCGTCAAAACCTAATTTTATTGGGCTTCCCCAGCCTTTCATTGGGTCTTTTGTTTTTACTATAATATTGCCCAAGCCTCCCGAAAAGGCGGTTACAATCATATAGAAAGTGTCATTATGAGGATTATACGTTATTCCCGGTGCATATACGCCCTGGCTTATACCGGTATCATGCGGATTAAATTCGGAGACTTTATTTAATACGCCTCCAAGGTCTGTCCAATTCACTAAATCTTTAGAATGAAAAATGGGCACGCCTGGAAACATAGCAAATGAAGAACACACCATAAAATAATCATCGCCTTTTCTGGTAATGGCCGGATCCGGATAACATCCCTGTAAAACGGGAGAATAAAACTCATCTGGCTTTAGTGGATTATTTTTATAAATATTATCATTTCCCTGATACACAACATTCGAAAAAACAGGCGGTTTAACATTCTGTTTTCCGGTAATGGTATCTTTAAAAGCAACTCCTTTAAATGAGAAGAGAAATGATAATGCTAGTGAGAGAACTAATAGTTGTTGTTTCATTTTGTAATTTTTCTTGTTTTTTTGAATGTGGATAAAGTGCGTTTATTGGAACGCGGATGACACGGATTTAAACGGATTTTTTCTTTTTATTTTGCGCAGATTCATTAGTTTCATTAAAAAAAATCAGCGCCAATCTGCCTAAATCCGTGTCATCTGTGTTCTATTTTATTTAGCCTCCAAATCAATTCATTATGTCCTTGTTTCACAAGTTAAAAGCCGAGGAAATTATTCCTCGGCTAAACTTAAACTAACTTATAAATTTAATTTACTTCAAAATATTTATTAATTGTATCCCGGATTCTGGTAAGTTTTTTTGTCGGCATCAGACATTTCCATACCGTCTATTTGCCCTTGCGGAATAGGACGCAAATAATGATGCGGCTCTATTGTTCTGGTAATAACCTCTGGTGTATGCTGACCGTAATTTGATCCGCCAATCGAATATTTACCGGCAATTTCATTCCACTTTTGAGTTCTTACTAAATCATACCAACGGTATCCTTCGCCATAATATTCGCGGGAACGCTCAGCCAGAATGTAATTAATGTCAATTACGGCAGGAGTTGTGCTTGTTAATAAAGCGCTATTGTCAGCCGTTTTTGCTACTTTACCATTATTGTCCCAACGCCATTTTCCTGCGCGGGCTCTTATTACGTTGATAAGATCTCTGGCAGACATACCTCCTGTTGCTCCTTTTACTGCTGCTTCTGCCGCAACAAAATAAAGTTCAGAAAATTTAGCAACCGGATAAGGTCTTGTGCTTCCTGCATTTGGCTGTCCTAATCCTCCTGCATTATCGGTGCGGTATGGCCCTAATTTCCATAATCCCGGATATACGATTCTGCTTATTCCCATTGGAGAAATTACAAAATCAGATCTGCCTGGTAAAA
Organism: Flavobacterium sp. MMLR14_040; assembly: GCF_033657265.1. Classification (NCBI taxonomy): domain Bacteria; kingdom Pseudomonadati; phylum Bacteroidota; class Flavobacteriia; order Flavobacteriales; family Flavobacteriaceae; genus Flavobacterium; species Flavobacterium sp. MMLR14_040. The sequence continues at coordinate 26,768 of NZ_JAWVWO010000018.1, forward strand.
CTCCTGCGCCAATACCATTATCTCCTGCTCCTGTAGGGTATGTAATTGCCGTTGCAGGCTCATCATTTAAGAAAGTTACAATAGGATCGCCTGGTTTTACCGGTAATCCGTTGGCATTATACAATGTTGGTACATCGGTTAATCCGGTTCCAAGTAAATTCCAGTTACCACGATATACGGCTGCAAATGTTCCGTCGTATCTTGAATCGTTTGTTTTATCTGCAAAAGTTTTGGTAAAGACTTCTATAGGCGGTACCATTCTTACCCACGGACGTCCTAAAAACTGATCTGCTGCTCTTTGTACAGTCGAAACCGCAGCTCCTGATGCATTTTTACTTCTTATCGAAGTATAATTAAATGTTCCCATCCAGCCGGCAAAATTATCAGGTGCGCCGCCGCTTCCGTATGTAAGACTTGCTCCATTGTAATATTCGCTTTCTTCTGTGTGGTCTGCATAGAGCATTATTTCTTTATTACGATCATTAGAACCTAAGTTTACATCATAATAGTAAGGCAATAATCCATAAGTTCCCGGATTATTAATTCCGTCTAATGCGATGTTGTAAGCTTGTTGAAAATACCATTGTGCATCATGTCCATCAGGGTCTGTTCTTGGTGTATCAGGATAGGTTGGAATATTGTTTGGATTTTCCAGCCACCATGCATATGTCAGATATGCTTTTGCTAACATTAAACGAGCCAGCGTTTTAGTTGCTGTACCGGTTAACCTTGGCGCATCTGGTAATTCGTTTACAGCCGCTACCAAGTCTGGAAAAATAGCTTTTGTATAAACCTCACTTACTGTATTTCGTTTGGAAGATCTTGATGGCTTGCTATTAAATTTTAGTTCGCCAGCTCCTAAATCTAATGGCACGCCTCCAAAATTTTGTACTAATAAAAAATAATCAAAAGCCCTGAAGAATTTAGATTCTGCAATTAAGCTATTTGCGATACCTACTGCGGCGGCATTTTCAATAATACCACTTGCTGTATTAATATCATTATAAGAGTTATTCCATACCACATCGGCTCTGCTTGAAGCAGGATTTATAACCCCAACTCCGGATAAATCATGATCTTTGAAATTCCCATCAGCTTGCTGTCCGTATGTATTTTCATCTGTTCCTGTTTGCACAGAATTATAATAATAGGCCTGTCCGTATATCCATCGTAAATGGGCGTAATGTGACGTCAATCCCTGTATAACTCCCTGTTCAGTTTTAAAATAACCAGGCTCATAAAAATCATGTGGTTTTTCTTCTAAAATATCAGAGCAGCCCGCAAAGGAGAACAAAGCTACTGATCCTATAAGTAATCTTTTAAAAATATATCGTTTCATAGTTGTTCCTGATTAAAATGTGAAATTAAGTCCGAATAAAAAGTTTCTGGTTGAAGGTGTATTGGTTCCAATAACCGTAAATCTACGTTGGTAAGTACCCGTTACGGCCTGATTTTCATCTCCATAAGAATTTGTTTCAGGATCCATTCCTGATTTTCTATTGTAAGGAGAGAAAAGTACAAACGGATTTTGCGCTGTAAAATAAAGTCTCAGCTTCTGTATCCCTAAACTTCTCATAAATTCCTGATCTAAAGTATATCCAAGAGTTAAAGCTCTGATTTTTACATAAGATGCATCAAAATATCCCATCGTAGAAATGTATTTTGGATTATCACCACTTCTGATCCCTCTTGGATTTGGATATTCAGCATCTCTGTTATCCGGAGTCCAGTAATCTACATCAACATTACTTCTTCTTCCGTTAAGAAGATTTAGGTAACTGTTTCCTCCGTAAAGCGTACTGATTAAAACACCGCCGCTTTTAAAAGCTCCAACGGCAGAAAAATCAAAACCTTTATAGGTTAAGTTCGTATTAAAACCTCCCTGAAAGTCCGGGTCTGTTTCTATAATTTGTCTGTCGCTTGTATTAATGGCGCGTGTTGGCGAACCATCCGGATTAAAATCTCCTGTATACTTCACTTTGATAGATCCTACTACTGTTCCCTGAGCGTTTATACCCGTTGGTCCCGGCTCAAGTATAGACATGTATGGATCGCCTTCCTGCCAGATTCCTACTTTTTCATAATCGTAAATAGAGTTGATATTATAACCTACAAACCAGGAATTTGCCTCATCTCTTTGCGCTCCCGACGCCAATTTAACCAACTTGTTTTCGTTGGCATAGAAATTAACCCCAACAGTCCAGCTCAATCCTTTTGGATTATCAAGAATAACTCCGTTTAAGGCAATTTCATATCCTTTATTTTCAGTTTCACCCACGTTTGCCACATAACTGCTGACACCAGATGTTGCCGGAAGATTTACGCGTTGCAGCAAATCTTTTGTATTTGTTTTGTAATATTCAACTGTACCTGATAAACGATTATTAAGGAAAGCGAAATCCAGTCCGTAATTCCATGTTGTCGAATATTCCCATCCTAAGTCCGGATTAGGCAATGTTGTAACATATACCCCTGTTGAATTTGTAGTTCCAAAGTTATAAGGTCTTGTACTTAAAGCTCCCAAAGTTTGATATGGATCTACCGCCTGGTTAGAAGTTTCACCGTATCCTACACGTAATTTTACCAGATTAACCCATGAAAGATTTTTCATAAAAGATTCGTTAGAAACTGTCCATCCTGCAGAAACCGCCGGATACGTAACCCATTTATTCCCTTTTGATAAACGTGACGAACCGTCTGAACGAATTGTTCCTGAAATAAAATATTTATTGTCGTACGAATACATTGCCCTTGCCATATAAGAACTCAAACCCCATTGTGTATAATCCTGATCTGCAGGATTTATAACTGCTTCTTCCTCACTCTGACCCAAGTTGTAAAACTGAAATGCATCAGAAGTAATTCCGTTTCTGGCGATTCTTGAAGTATTTCCTGTAAATTGCTCATTTGAATATAATCCCACAAAATTTACGGTATGCTTATCAGCAAAAGTTTTATCGTATGAAATCAAATTTTCAATAAGCCATTGTGTTGATAATGTATTGCTGATCCATGCATTTGATATTGTGGTTGGATTTACATCAAAAACACCTTGTCCTTCATAATAACCGCCATTTGATAATCGTAAATTCAATCCCGTATTCATACGGTATTTTAAACCTTCAACTCCTGGTATTTTCACCTCAGCAAAAATATTATTGTACGAACTAAAAGCTCTTGTCTGATTTACATAAGCTTCGCCCAGATTATTAATAGATTCTCTGGTGTACACCCAGTTTTCATCTCCACCCATTCTCACGGTTCTTTTTAAAGATCCGTCTGGATTATATGGATTTGCTAAAGGAGAAGTTGCCAAAATAGTACCTGTACCAATGTTATCTCCGTTGGTAACCGAGTAATTGCTATTGGTATTAAATCCCATACGAAAAGCGCTTCCTAATTGCTGATCTAAACCTGCTCTAAGGCTAAAACGCTCGTATTTCTGACCCGGTAAAACAGATTCTTCCTTATAATATCCTAAACCCGCATTATAAGCTCCGTTTTCGCTACCTCCTGAAACACTTACGTCATGACTAATCATTTCGCCAGCGCCGTAAAGTGAATCCTGCCAGTCTGTATTAGTATCTCTCGATTCATCAATACCATCTGTATATAAAGTTGAATAATCACGAAGTGCTGCAAATTTAGCAGCATCCATCATATCATATTTTCCAAAAACCTGTTTGATACCGCTAAATCCATTATAGTTAAAAGTAGCTTTTTGATTTTTACGTCCTTTATTACTTGTAATTAATATAACCCCGTTTGCTCCACGTGAACCGTAAATAGCGGTTGCAGAAGCATCTTTTAAAACATCTACAGATTTTATATCCACAGGATTTATATCTCCTATTGAACCTGCAAACGGAACTCCGTCTAAAACAATTAAAGGATCATTACTCCCTGTTAAAGATCTCGTTCCTCTTATGCGTATTTGCATTGCTGCTCCCGGTTTGCTGGAAGTTTGTGTTAAGTCAACACCGGCAAGCCTTCCTTGTAAGGCCTGCGTTACGTTGGCAGAAGCAACCTGATTCAATTCTCCGCCTCCAATAGAAGCTACAGATCCTGTCACGGCTTCTTTTCTTTGCGTTCCGTACCCAATAACAACTACTTCTTTTAATTGAGCAGAATCTTCTTCAAGACTTACATTAATTTTGCTTTGTCCGTTTACAGCTACTTCTTTGTTTTTTAAGCCTATAAAACTAAAAACAAGAATACTATTGGATGGGACATCGATAGTATAAGTACCGTCAAAACCAGTACTTACACCAGTTTTAGTTCCTTTTAAATTTACATTTGCTCCCGGAATTGGACCATTTGCATCTGATACGGTTCCGGTAACTTTTGTCTGCGCACCCGAATGGAGTGAAAACGCAAACATTAAGATCAAAAAACAAAAGCACTTTAGATGCTTTGCTTTACTTGTAACAAAAGAGTTAGTCATAAAAATTGATTTAGATAGTTAAAATTTGATTGGTTTAGTTAATAAGTGTACTTAAAACAAATATAAAAAAAAGCAATTAATACACAATCGGTTGTTTGTTATTTTTTTAAATAATCAATAAAAAAATACACTTTAAAAAACATTCTGAATAATTTTTACAACAAAATAATAAATAATACTTATTATTAGAATTATTTTTACTCTTAATTTTGACAATATTGCGGCATAATTTATATTTAATTAAAAAAAACATAAAAAATAAAAAAAGCAAAAAAGAGTATGTTTTGACTTAAAAACAGCTGTTTTCCAAAGTAAAAATATTGTTAAAATTGAAAAATAAAAGCCAGCAGATCATTGTATTTACTCTTAACCATTAATTATTTAGCTTTGAAAAAGAATCAAAACAACATAAAAGGCAATCGGTTGTTATAAGATTTAAAAAAGCTCCTTTCAAATTAAATTCGAAAGGAGCTTTTTATGGAATTGAAATTTAGTGAAATCAGTAAAAAATGACGTACTAAACTGGCCGTAAGAATATTATAATTTCATTTTTTTAGCATCTTCAATAAATTGGTTTAATCCAATATCGGTTAACGGATGCTTCAGTAATCCTTTAATAGCCGAAAGTGGCCCGGTCATAACATCTGATCCTACTTTTGCACAATTTACAATATGCATCGTATGTCTGATCGAAGCGGAGAGAATCTGAGTTTGATAGTCGTAATTATCGTAAATTTCTCGTATCTCTTCAATTAAATGCATTCCGTCTGTTGAAATGTCGTCGAGTCTCCCTAAAAACGGAGAAACATACGTAGCGCCTGCTTTTGCTGCCAGTAACGCCTGTCCCGCCGAAAACACTAAGGTTACATTGGTTTTGATTCCTTTTGAAGAAAAATACTTGCATGCTTTTACACCATCGCCAATCATAGGTAACTTCACGACAATTTGTGGATGCAGCGCAGCAAGTTCCTCACCTTCTCTTACCATTCCGTCAAAATCTGTTGAAACAACTTCTGCAGAAACATCTCCATCTACAATATTGCAAATATCTAGGTAATGTTTCAAAATATTATCTTTTCCTGTAATTCCTTCTTTCGCCATCAACGAAGGATTTGTCGTTACACCATCCAGAACGCCCATTTCCTGCGCTTCTTTGATGTCTTGTAAATTGGCTGTATCAATAAAAAATTTCATTTTTTTGTGGTTTTTATGATTGGTTAGTATTAGTTTGTCATCCTGACGGAGGAAGGATCCCCGCTTACAACATTGACAAAGATTGAAATATTTGATTGTAGAGCTACTTGCGGAGATTCCTCGTTCCTCGGAATGACAAAACTACCTCTAATAGCTAATAGTTGTTGCGTAGATCTTTGTCAAAGTTTAAAACTTTGACAAAGATTATACACAAAATGTTTATCAAAATAGTTATTTCAGTTTTTAACTTTCTATAACTATCACATCAATTAAATATACTGATTAATAATATTTTCAAACAATTCCTGTTTACCGCTTTGCAATGACAATTCACCATTTTGGTTGGCAATGTCATACAAATCTTTAAGGTTTAATTTTCCATCAGCAAAATCTTTTCCTTTTCCAGAATCGAAAGAGCTGTATCTTTCTTTTCTTAATTTTTCATAAGGAGAAGAAGTAATAATTTTATCTGCCGTCAATAATGCTCTTGCAAAAGTATCAGCACCACCAATGTGAGCAAGGAAAACATCTTCAAGATCTGTAGAATTTCTTCTGATTTTTGCATCGAAGTTTACACCACCGCCTTGCAATCCGCCAGCTTTTAAGAAAACAAGCATTGCTTCTGTAGTTTCCTGAATGTTATTTGGGAATTGATCTGTATCCCAACCATTTTGGTAATCTCCTCTGTTAGCATCGATACTTCCTAACATTCCTGCTTTTGCAGCCACTTCCAATTCATGTTGAAAAGTATGTTGTGCCAATGTTGCATGGTTTACTTCAATATTGATTTTGAAATCTTTATCTAAACCATATTCTTTCAAAAATCCAATCGCAGTTGCAGAGTCAAAATCGTATTGGTGTTTTGATGGTTCCATTGGTTTTGGCTCAATAAAGAAAGTTCCTTTAAAACCTTGTGATCTTGCGTAATCTCTTGACATCGTTAAAAACTGTGCCATGTGGTCTAATTCTCTACCCATATCTGTGTTCAAAAGAGACATATAACCTTCTCTTCCTCCCCAAAATACGTAGTTTTCTCCATCTAAAGCAATTGTTGCGTCAAGTGCTAATTTTACTTGTCCACCTGCTCTTGCCACTACATTAAAATCCGGATTTGTTGCAGCTCCGTTCATGAATCTTGGGTTTGAGAAACAGTTTGAAGTTCCCCAAAGCAATTTAATTCCGGACTCTGCTTTTTTCTGTTTTAAGTATTCCGTAATCGTTGCCAAACGTTTTTCTGATTCTGCGAAAGTTGGTCCTTCAGCAATCAAATCATAATCGTGAAAACAGAAATAATCAAATCCCATTTTGCTGATAAATTCAAATGCAGCATCCGCTTTATCTTTTGCTGCCTGAATTGGATCTGATGATTGATCCCACGCAAAATTCTGAGTTCCCGGTCCAAACGGATCGCTTCCTTGTCCGCAGAACGTGTGCCAGTACGCAATCGCAAATTTAAAATGTTCGCGCATTGTTTTTCCCGCCACAACCTGTTCCGGATTGTAGTATTTAAATGCCAACGGATTATCAGATTCCTTGCCTTCAAATTTTATTTGGCCAATGCCTTTGTAATATTCTTTATTGCCTAAAACTACCATTTTTTTATTTTTTATGTGTTAATATTAATTCTAATTCTTGTTTCCATTTCGCGTAAGCTTTTGCATACGGTTCTGCATTTTTTAGTGGTAAAAAAGTCATTACGTGATCGTTGGTTGTAATGCTCGAACCAAACTTATTGTAATCACCATCTTTTAAACCCACTGCTCTTGCCGCTCCTACTGCGCCGGTTGTATTGTAAATTTCAATTTCATGTCCGATTAAAGTTGCTACGGTATTCGAAAAAATCTCCGAACGAAACAAATTATCATTTCCGGCTCTAATTACATTTATCGTAGCATTATCGTCTTTTAAACATTCCATTCCGTACACAAACGAAAAAGCAATTCCTTCCAAAGAAGCCCTGAACAAATGTGCGCTGTTGTGAATATTTAAGTTGAGATTTAAAAAGTGTGTTCCGATATTTTTATTGTTGAACATACGCTCTGCGCCATTCCCAAAAGGAATCACGACAACTCCATCAGAACCTACATCAATTTTTGACGCTTTACGATTCATCGATTCGTAGGTTTCGTCACCCATATTATTACGCAGCCAACGGTACTGAATTCCGGCTCCGTTTATGTTTAAAAGTTTTCCAACGCGTGGTGTTTTTTCTTCGTAATTAACATGCACAAAATTGTTCACTCTTGTGCTTTTTCCCGAAGACATTTCGCTAACGGCATAAAAAACGCCCGAAGTTCCGCCCGTTGCAGCGACTTCTCCCGGATTCAAAACATTCAAAGCCAAAGCATTATTTGGCTGATCTCCGGCTCTATAAACCACCGGAATACCAACAGGAAGTCCTGCTTCTTTCGCGCCTTTTTCGTTTAAAATTCCCTGATTTGTAAAATTCTCTACAATATTTGGCGTCAAAGACGGATCAATTCCGTAATAATCCAAAAGCCAGTTTGCTACTTTGTTTTCTTTATAATCCCAAAGCATTCCTTCAGACAAACCATTTTTTGTAGTGGTGATTTCTCCTGTAAGTTTCAAAGCAATGTAATCGCCCGGAAGCATGTATTTGTAAATTTTACTATAAATTTCCGGCTCGTTTTCTTTGACCCATTTTAGTTTCGAGGCCGTAAAATTTCCTGGAGAATTCAATAAATGCTCCATACATTTTTGTTCTCCGATTTCGGCGAAAGCCTCATTACCAATTTCCACCGCACGGCTGTCACACCAAATAATCGAGTTTCGAAGTGCATTTCCAGCTGCATCCACAATAACCAATCCGTGCATTTGGTACGAAATACCAACGCCCGTAATTTTCGAAGCTTCAATATTTGCTTCACGAATGGCTCTTTTGGTTGCGGTACAAATGTGCTGCCACCAAATTTCAGGATCCTGTTCTGCCCAGTCAGAATGAAGGGCGACAATTTCCATTTCGTTTTGAGGTTCATTCAAAACGATTATTTTTTTTCCTGTTTCAGCTTCAACCAAAGCTACTTTTACAGACGAACTTCCAATATCATATCCTATATAATACATAACTTATAATGATTCTCTTAAAATTAAATTTGTTGGCACATAACTCTGCATCACTTCATCATGCGTAATAAATGCGGCCGCTTTTGTTCCTATTTCGTTAAAATCAGTCGATACGACCGAAATTCCTTTGTATATAAATTTCTTCATTGGCGTTTCGTTATACGATAAAAAACCAACATCTTCTCCAGGCTCTAAATCCTTCTCTTTACATTGCTCCAAAAAGTGACCTAAAACCCTATCGCTTATACTGATATACGCAATTCCTTTTTCGATATTAAACTTTTTAGCATCGGTAATAATTTCATTTTTAAAATTAAAATCGGTGCAAAACTTCTTAAAAAACTGTACGGTTTCTTTGGGATGATTCGTATAATCCGGATAAATAAAATGGATGCTTTTATACTTTTTAAACAAATCAACGGCTTCTTTCAATGAACTGTAAAACGCTTTTCCAAAATCCTGAAAAACATAATTATTTTCTTTTTTTGAATGAATATTCCAATCAATCAAAAGCAATTTCTCATTCGAAATAGCTGATAATGTTGGCGCTACTTCCTTATGATCAAAATTCATCACCACGTATTTGTAATATTTGCCAACACTATTATTGATGATCGTTTTAAAAACATCAATATTATAATGATGAAACTGAACATCTGTAATCACATTATCCGGCAAATTATTGACAAACGAATGATACAAAACCTCTTTATACGCCTTAAATGTGTCTAAAACCAAAAGCACTTTTCTGGTTTCTCCCGAAACATAATAGCCTTTATTTGGCACAGAATCAATGACATTCTGATCTTTTAAAATTGAATATGCTTTAAAAACCGTATCTCTCGACAACTGATTTTCTTTACAAATCGCATTTACAGACGGAAGCAAATCTCCCTTTTGCAAAATATTCTCCGCAATCGCATTATTTATTCCGTTTACCAACTGCTGGTATTTCGGAACATCACTGTCGTGATTGATAACAAATACAAATTTTTCCTGTTCTTCTTTTAGCATACTGTTCCGTTCTGTTCTGGTATGCTAAAGTAGTGAATCGAACTTTATAAAAAAATACTTTTTCGCTCTAAATTGTTTATGTTTTCAAAGCTCCATAAAAGCGTAACATTTATAGACAAAATTCCAACATAATCTAAAAGCTCCAGCGGAGCGCAATATTTATAGCCAAATACCAACATGATTTAAAAAAGCTCCAGCGGAGCGTAATATTTATAGCTAACAAATTATCGCAATCATTTTAAAGCTCCATCGGAGCGATATTACCTACCCAGAGATGCCACCCCGCTGGGGTTTCATTACATTAAAAAATACTAATTCTATAAATATGACGCTCCGCTGGAGCTTTTTTAAATCATGTTGGTATTTTGAAATATTGCATAAACAATAAAAATAATTTGGGCGTGTCCCTCCGGGTCGGGCTATTCGCTGCAAGTCCTCGCTCTTCCTCCGTCAGGCTGTGGGCTTTTCGCTATTATCCCTCACGCAAACGTTATCAACAAATTTCACAATCATTTAAAGTTCCATAGGAGCCTAACATTTATAAAATATGACGTCCCGCTGGGACTATTCCAATTCTTATAACTTCTTTAAAAATTAAAATTTATTTCTCTCTGTGATAACAATTCCTGATTTTGCAAATTCAAACTGTAAAACCTTGCTGCTCTGTGCGAAACATCTTCTTCCTTTTCATTGGAGTCATGTACAATTCCGGTCTGCAATAACTTTCTTCTAAAATTTGATTTATTAATCTCGATTCCTAAAATTTCTTCATACAAATTGATAACCTGCAAAAGGGTAAATTTCTCCGGCAATAAATTAAAACCAACCGCGCTTTTGCAGATATTTTTGCGTAATTCTTTTAAGCTAAAATCTAATATTACTTTGTGTTTATCGTTTAAATCGACGATTTCATTAATGCCAATCCATTTAACATCAGCATTAAACAAATCATCTTTGCTGTTATCTCGTTTTACCAAAGCATAATATGCGATCGAAATATCTTCCTGTAACGACGATGACGACTGATAGCTAAACGCCTTTAATTGCTCTAAGAAAAACTGATCACCGTCAATATAATGGTGCAGAATATTATGAGCTGTACTCAAAATTGTTTCTCCTTTTTTGATGTAATCATTCGCCAGTCCCCACGATATAACTCCTTCATTGTCTTGTTGTTTTACCAATAAAACTTTAAGACTGTTATTTTCAAAATTGAATATTACACAATCAATTTCTATTTTGTTTGTAATATATTGTCTGGTGATTTTTCTAACATTTTCATCTCCTTTTTTCATAGAAAATAAAATTTAAACATATTACTTTTCTTTTTCTTAATCTCCTGATCTTCTGATGCCGTAAGGATCTATTGTAATAATTGAACCATCTTCCAGATAATCGATTTTGGTTACTTTCATGCTTCGCAAATGCGTTACGCCTTTTGACAAACTCGAATCGTGGTAAAACAAATACCAGTCATCCTCGACTTTACAGATAGAATGGTGCGATGTCCAACCCACAACCGGATTCAAAATGCGCCCTTGGTATGTAAACGGCCCATACGGACTGTCACCAATTGCGTAACAAATAAAATGCGTATCGCCTGTTGAATACGAAAAATAATATTTGTCATTGTATTTATGTACCCAGGAAGCTTCAAAAAAACGTCGGCCGTTGTCTCCGGCTAACAAAATTTCTCCGTTTTCATCGAGGATTTTAATTTCCTTTGGCTCTTCTGCAAACTCCAGCATATCGTCTGTAAGCAAGGCCACAATTGGTCCTAAAGCAGGTTCATTTGCAAGAGGTTCTTCATGATCTAAATCGTAGGTATTGTTTCTGTATTTTTGAAGCTGACCTCCCCAAATTCCACCAAAATAGATATAAAATTTTCCATCTGCATCTTCAAAAACGGCCGGATCAATACTATAACTTCCTTTAATAGCTTCTGGTTCAGGCAAGAAAGGACCAACTGGAGAATCGCTTATTGCAACGCCAATCTGAAAAATTCCGTTGGCACGTTTCGCCGGAAAATACAAGTAAAACTTTCCATTTTTACAAGCTGCATCGGGCGCCCACATTTGTTTTTCGGCCCAGGCCACATCATCAACATGAAGCGCAACTCCGTTATCAACTGTTTCTGCATTAATGTTTTCCATCGAAAAAACATGGTAATCTTCCATTCCAAAATGATCGCCATTATCGTTAAAGGGAATCCCCGCATCAATATCATGTGACGGATAAATATAAATTTTACCATTAAAAACATGCGCCGACGGATCTGCGGTATAAATATGCGAAACCAAAGGCTGCGAAATGGCTTTTTTATTAATTTGCTCGAAATTAATTTGTTCAGTACTATCTTCAGGCATAGTCGTTTTTGTTTTTATAAAATAATTAAGTTCTTCTTTCTTTTAAATCAGATTCAATCTGCACTTCCATATTTTTATCGATTTTATAGAAAAATAATAGCGCAACGCCAATTAAAAAAGGCACCGCAGGAAAAATACTCACCAATAATTTGATTCCGTTTATAGCAATCGCAGTTTGACCCGACGCATTTGGCACATAATCAAAAAAGCCTAAAAACGAAGTGGTTAAAGCACCGCCAATACTCAATCCGGCTTTTAAACCCACCATCATGGCCGAGAAAATAATAGCAGTTGCACGACGATTATTCAGCCATTCTGAATAATCGGCAACATCTGCAATCATCGCCCACAGAAGCGGAATCGTTATTCCGTAGAAAAATCCGTGTAAAATCTGAGAGAAAAACATAAAGCTGATGGCGTTTGCCGGAAAGAAATAAAATGCAATAATAAACAGGGTCGAAATGAATAAAAACAATCCGAAAATATTTCGTTTTCCGTATTTGTCAGCCAGACTTTTAGATAAAGTAATTCCAACAATCATGAAGATAATTCCGCCTGCATTAAACAATCCGAAACCGGCAGAAACAGGATCACTTCCAAAATAATTCAATTTTAAAGTAGATAAAACATCTAAAATCGGCTGTATAAAAATCGCCAGCTGCTCTTTGTCTACATAATTTTCAAAATAATATACATACGAACCGCCTTTCATTGCCAAAGTAATGAATACCAAAGTGGTAAGACTTAGCATAATAACCCACGGTTTGTTTTTCATCAAATCGCTTAAATCTTCTTTAATACTTGATTTTTGTTCCGGTTTTGGAATAATACGTTCTTTAGTCGTTAAAAATGTAATTAACAACATGATCGTTCCAATGATTGCCAAAACGGTCATTACCTTTTCGATACCTACGGCTTTGTCGCCATTTCCGGCACTTTTAATAATGCCCAGCATAAAAACCTGTACGAAGAATTGCGCAAACATTACGGCCACAAAACGATACGCCGACATGCTGTTTCTTTCGCCCATATCTCCTGTAATAACTCCGCTTAAAGCAGAATATGGCAAATTATTACTCGCATAAAAAAGTAACAATAAAGTATAAGTAACAACGGCGTAAATTACTTTTCCCTGATAAGAAAAATTGGGTGTTGTAAAAGCCAGTAAAGCAATCGCCCCAAGCGGAATTGCAGTTATTAAAATCCAGGGTCTGAATTTTCCCCATTTTGTTCGGGTTCTGTCTGCCAAAACACCAATAATCGGGTTGAAAACAAAAGCCGCAATTAAACCCACGACTAGCATAATTATAGAAGAATCTGTTGGCGATAATCCGTAGATATCAGTATAAAAATAAGCGAGATACGTCATCAGGGTCTGGAAAACCAAATTTGCTGCAAGGTCACCTAAACTATAGCCGATTTTTTCTTTAATGGATAATTTTTGAGAAATGTAATTCATTCTGGGTGTGGTTATTTTTTAGTTAGTTGATTCCTGAAAAGGTATCTATTTTTTTGTCATTTTGAAGAACAAAAATAACATACAAAGAGCGACGTACTACATGGCAATATTATATGATTTCTCATTATTCAAATGACAAATTTTTAAAAACAATCGGTTGTGTAAAATTATATAAAAAAACAGAATTCGCAAGTGTGTATTTAATTATTTCATTAAATCAAACAAAATACGCATTCGGTTGTGTACTTCGCAAAAAAAAGTTTTTTTTACGAGAAAATTTTATTGTTTTATTTCTTTTAACTGGATTACACTGTTGTACGCTTTTTTGGGCTTTAAGTCTCTGTCAAATAACAATGGGTAATTTGTCCTACCTTTTATAGGCCAGTCGTTTAACCAGGACTGTCCATCGTGAACACCCCAAAATGTAACGCGGCTAATTTTGTCTTTATGCTTTAAAAATAATTTAAAAATTGAAGCATAACGCTCGGCCAATTTTACTTGTACAGAATCCGGAAGTGTTTTAGGATACGGATTCATTTTAGGGTCGCCTTCAAAATTTTGATTTACATCGGCACCGCTAAAATCTTTTGGATTTGGTAAAACCGAAATATCAAGTTCCGTAAAAGCAACTTTGATACCAAGGGCAGAATATTCTAAAATACTTTTTTCAATTTCTTCTAATGATGGATAACCCAATTTCCAATGTGCCTGAATCCCCACTCCATCAATTTTGCCTCCGCCTGCTTTTATTTTTTTGATTAAGGCTATATTTCCCGCTCTTTTGGCCGGCTCTTCATTATTATAATCATTGTAATACAAATCCACTTTTGGGTCGGCAGCGGCAGCCAGTTTAAAAGCATCTACAAGATATTGTTCCCCAAGTTTGTCCAGAAAAATTGATTTTCTTAACGTTCCGTCTTCGTTTAAAGCTTCATTCACCACATCCCAGGAATTTACTCTGCCTCTGTATTTAGAAACAATTGTCGTGATATGATCTTTCATGAAAGCTTTCATTTCTGTGCTGTCCTTAATTTTTTGCATCCATGGCGCTAACTGACTGTGCCAAATCAAAGTATGACCGTGAATAAACATTTTATTCTTTTCTCCGTAAGCAATAAATTTATCTGTTAGCGTAAAGTCGTATTTGTCTTTTTGTGGATGAATAAACATCGACTTCATGATATTTTCTGCTGTAATTGCATTAAATTCTCTTTCGATTAAGGAATCTTCGCTAGCGTTTTTTTCTTCAATCTGATCGGCGCTCAGGGCAGTTCCTATATAAAAATCATTTTTATAGCTGTCTTTTAAGGAAACAACTTCTTTTTCTTTTTGCGCATTACAGCTGTTTAAAACTACAACTGACAAAAGCAGTAGAGAGCGGTTAAGTATTCTCATTTTATGTGGTTTAAGGTTAATAGTTAGTTGTTAGTAATTCTTGCTCTTTATTCTATTGTCTTTATTCCATTTTCTTTTGATGCTTACGCCAATTCGTTCAGCTTATACGCGATACCCATTTCTAATCCTCTTAACTCAGCAAGACCTTTCAATCTTCCTGTTAAAGAATAGCCGGGATACGTTTCCTTGTCTTTATCCACTTCATGCAGAAACCCGTGATCGGGACGCATGGGCAGACTTATTTTTGTGGAATTCATGAGCAGTAAAATTTTCTCGACAATTTTTTCCATTTTCGTATCACCGTTCAAATGTTCTGATTCCCTAAAAATAGTTTCGCTTTCGCGGAAGGTGTTTCGGAGATGCAAAAAATGAATTCGGTCTCCAAAATCATCGATAATTCTCTCCAGATTATTTTTCGGATCTGCACCCAAAGAACCTGTGCAAAAACACAATCCATTCGAATTTAAAGGTACAGCGTTCAAAATCGCTTTTATATCTTCTTCGGTAGAAACAATTCTGGGCAATCCCAAAACCGAAAACGGCGGATCATCCGGATGAATGGCCAATTTTACAACAAATTTTTCAGCAACCGGAGCAACTTCTGATAAAAAATAAATCAGGTTTTCTCTTAGTTTTTGGTTATCAATATGGGCATAATTATCCAATAAAGAGAGAATTTGTTCTGCCGTAAAATTGATTTTACTTCCCGGTAATCCCAATAAAACATTTTTAAAAAGTAATGCTTTCTCATCTTCAGAAAGTTTCTTCCCAAACTGTAATGCATTTTCTTTTTCTGCTTCAGAATAATCATTTTCGGCGTTGGGTCTTTTCAGCAAAAAAACATCAAAATAAATAAACGCATGCTGATTATATAAAAGCGCTTTGCTTCCGTCTTCATTAGTAAAGTTATGCTCTGTTCGAACCCAGTCGAGAATAGGCATAAAATTATACGTGATAATTTTAATCCCGCAATCTGCTAAGTTTTTGATGCTAACTTTATAATTTTCAATGTATTGCAGATAATTTCCGGTCGCGCGTTTTATTTCTTCATGAACCGGTAAACTTTCGACAACCGTCCATTC
The DNA here is from genome assembly GCF_033657265.1 of Flavobacterium sp. MMLR14_040. NCBI lineage: Bacteria > Pseudomonadati > Bacteroidota > Flavobacteriia > Flavobacteriales > Flavobacteriaceae > Flavobacterium > Flavobacterium sp. MMLR14_040. The sequence continues at coordinate 42,806 of NZ_JAWVWO010000018.1, forward strand.
TAAACCTGCGTTTCTTATAATTTGCTGTCTTTCCTGAATATCTTCAACCGTCCAGATTTCGCCAACGGGAATTTGATGCAAAGCGGTTACAATTCCGGTTGCTCCGGCTTGTTTTATATCTAATAAACTTACGCTGTCATTTGGTCCAAACCAACGCATTGTTTGCTGCATTTTTATCATACTGAGTATTTTTTTTAATCTCGCAAAGTCGCAGAGTCGCAAAGTTTTTCTTTTTTAAGCTTTCTTTTAAATAACTTGGCGACTCTGCGACTTTGCGAGCAATTTCATCGGCTCTTAAAACCCAATACTATTTCCGCCATCAACAGGCAAAACAGTTCCTGTTGTGTATTTTGATTCGCTCAGGGCGAAATAATAAACGGCATCTGCAATGTCTGATGGTTCTCCTAAAAAGCCCATTGGCGTTCTTCCCAAGACTTTATTTTTTCTTTCGGGATCATTATCAAGTGCTGCCGCAGACATTTTGGTTTTTATAAATCCAGGAGCGATGCAATTGACACGAATACCAAACGGCGCCAATTCTACCGCCATGGCTCTTGTCATCGATTCGATTGCGCCTTTACTTGCCGAATAGGCTATTACTTTTGGAATTCCGTATTGTGATGCCATCGAACTGATATTGATGATGCTTCCACCGTTATTTTCTTTCATGTTTTTCACAACGGCTTTACTTACAGCAAAAACACTCAACAAATTGGTGTGAATTACAGATAGAAAATCTTCATCGGTAACATCTGTAAATTCTTTTTTCAGATTGATTCCAGCGTTGTTTACCAAAATATCAATCGGGTTTTCTTTGGTTAGTTTTTCAATCATTTCCGGAATTCCGCCCAAATCATTTAAATCATAAATAACCGGAATGGCATTTTCGCCAATTTCTTTGCAGGCATCTTCTGTTTTTTCTTTTGATCTTCCAATTATATAGGTTTTAATGCCGTTATCGCATAATTTCTTTGCTGTTGCAAAACCCAAACCCGAATTTCCTCCGGTTACAATTGCTGTTTTTGTGCTCATATTTTTGTAATTTGAATATTAATTTCCCGGTGCAAAAGGAAATTTTAATGATTTAAAATAGTCCAAAGACTGTGTTGGTTTTTCGACGCCTAAAGGTAATTCCTTTTTTGAATATTGTTGAAAATACAGCAAACACGCATCGCGCCACCATTTTGCTTCCTTATGCTGAATTTCTAATAACATCTGCACTTCTTTAAAACGTTCCTCATCAACATATTGCTGCGTTTTATTCCAAACGTTTTGCATTGCTGCAACCTGATTTACACCTTCCTGATATTTTAACGCTAAATCATTCCACAGCGTTTGTCCGTTTTTCAATTTATAATCCCAGGAAACGTGATGAAACCATAGCAAATCTTTCTCCGGACAAGTTTCGAGATTATCGAATATTTTCTCCACTTCGGAAGCGTATTGCGCAGTCGCATTTGTTCCGGTTTTTGATCGGTCGAAACCAATTCCGTTTTTATCTGCTTTGTGATAATAAACAGGATTCCATTCTGGTCGCGACAAATTGGAAACCCACGGACCCGGACCATAATGATGTCCCGTATCCATAATATGATGCAAACCAAGCGGTGTCATATAATTCACAACGGCTTCGCGCGAATCCATCATCATTTGTTTTACTGGTTTTATAAAGTTTTCATCGTTAGAAAATGTGCATCGAAGCCATTCATCGGCAATGGTTTCTGAGTCTAAATAAGGATTCCACGCCAATCTCCCAAAGCCGTACCAATTGGCCTGTGCAAAAGGATGCCCTGTCCAGTTGAGATCATTTCCGATGTTGGAAACACCTGCAATTCCGGTGAGTTTTGTTTTGTTTAAAGAACCGTCAATAACTTTGGCAACGGTTGTTCCTTTTCCTTTTTGATAGGTGTCTGATTCTAAAACTTCCTGAAATAATTTTGGCAGAAAAACCAAATGCGTACTAAAACCCAGATATTCCTGTGTGATTTGAAATTCCATCATCAAAGGCGTTTTTGGCATCGCACCAAACATCGGATGAAAAGGTTCACGAGGCTGAAAATCAATTGCTCCGTTTTTTACCTGAACGATTACATTTTCTTTAAATTTTCCGTCGTAAGGCACAAATTCGGCATAAGCCTGTTTGGCACGATCGTTTGCATCATGTTCAGAATACACAAAAGCGCGCCACATGATTACACCTCCAAAAGGCGCAACGGCATCGGCCAGCATATTGGCTCCGTCGACGTGATCTCTGTTATAATTTTGTGGTCCGGGCTGACCTTCTGAATTTGCTTTTACCAAAAATCCGCCAAAATCGGGGATTCTTTTATAGATTTCTTTGGCTTTATTTTTCCACCAATCAATGACTTGTGCATCTTTTGGATCGGCAGTTTTTAAACCTCCAATTTCTATTGGTGCCGAAAATCGTGCTGTTAAATACACTTTGATTCCGTATGGTCTGAAAACGTTGGCCAAAGCTTCTACCTTTTCTAAATACTGCGGCGTCAGGATCAAAGCGTTTGCATTTACATTCGTCAAAACCGTTCCCTTAATTCCAATTGAGGCATTTGCACGCGCATAATCAATATAACGCTGATCTATAAAATCAGGGAGTTTTTGCCAGTTCCATAACGAAAATCCGGCGTAACCGCGCTCTACAGTTCGATCCAGATTATCCCAGTGATTTAAGATTCTGATGTTTGTTTTTGGCGAATCTGTGATATTTAAATTCTGAATAGATTTATTAGTTTGCATTAATCTCAGGAAACTGTAAACGCCATATAAAACTCCAATATCTGTTTTTCCTGTAATGATAAGCTGTTTTTTATTTTTTATCGAAATTGATTTAATGATAAAACCTTCGTCATTTATTTGATCTAAATTTCCGATTTCCTTTTGAATTTCTGGCGTTAAAGATTCTTTTGGACCAATAATAAGATTATGATCTCCAGTAATTATTGATCTATTTTCAAATTTCTTTTCCAACATTTCATCCAAACCGGATTGTAATTCTGTAAAGGCAATTTTTGCAGTTTCTGATTTTCCCAAAGAAACAATTTCCCGAATATTAGAAAGGTATTCTGTTTTTAAAGTGACATCAGCAACCTTATTGTATTGTAGCCATAATTTGTAATCTTTTTGAGCCGATGAAGACCAGCAAACTACAAAAAACAGTAAAATAGATTTGTAAAAAGTTTTTTTAATATTCGTCATTTTGCTTTTCTGTCAATTTTAATTTAAGGTGCAATCGGAGATTTTACTCAAAATCATACTATTTAGCAGAAAAAGTGCTAAAAAAATATAGTTTTATAAAAAATAAGAGAGTTGCAATCGGTTGTGCTAAAATACAAAAATATGGGAATAAAAAAATAAAAATTGATTTTTTTAATTCTGATCATCATTTTTATAAATACAAAATAATATTTTCAGCAAAAAAAATACGAGAGAATTTGACATAAAAAAAACCTGCCAATATTGCAATTAACAGGTTTATAATATAGTAAAAAAGAGAAACTAAATTCTCTTAGAAGATTCACGTATAAGTACTTGTGTATTTAAAAATGTAATTTCTTTGGCATCTTCTTCCTTAACCGATTTTAGGTTTTTAATAATCAGTTCGGCAGCGGCTTTGCCCATTTTCTCCGCCGGATGTGTTATGGTAGAAATATTTGGTTCAATAATTTTAGAGATTGGATCGTCGTTAAAACCAATTACTGCAAACTCTTCAGGTATTTTAATTCCACGTTTTTTTGCTGTCTGAACAGCACTAACGGCAAGAATATCACCAGGAGCAAAAAGACCATCAGGACGGGTTTTTAAATCAAATAATTGATTACAAGCTTTTACGCCATCTTCATACGTCATTTCTTTCAGGTTTATAATCAGCTTTTCGTCAACAGGAAGTTCGTGCTCTATTAAAGCGTCCATATATCCTCTTTTTCGCTCATTATAAAGTGTACCAAATTCTGATCCGGCAGTTAAATGCGCGATTCTTTTACAGCCTTGTTCAATGAGATGTTTTGTTGCTTTGTAACCTGCCAGATAATTATTGATTACCACACGAAAAGTATCGTAATCCCTCGGAACCCTGTCTACAAATACAAGCGGAATATTGTTATTCGAAAATTGCTTAAAGTGAGAAGTATCTTTTGTTTCCATAGCAAGTGAACAAATAACACCACTTACTCTGTTGCTGTATAAGGACTTAGCCAAATTAACCTCCATCTCGTAAGAATCATGCGATTGCATAATTAGAACTGAATATTCCGATTTTTGAGCTGTGATTTCGATACCACTAATTAAAGAGGATAAAAACGGTTGTGTTACTGTTGGAATTAAAATACCAATAGTCCTTGATTTATTCCCGCGCAAACCTGCGGCTAAAGTATTAGGTACAAAACCCATTTCCTTAGCTGTCTGTTTTACTTTTTTTATTGTCTTATCACTAATCGTATGATGATCTTTTAAAGCCCTTGAAATCGTTGATGTCGCAAGATTAAGCTTCTCGGCAATATCATATATCGTTACATGTCTGTGTTCTTCCATCATTAAAGTACTAAGATCGTAAATGTAATTATTTTAATGATACATCAATACATTCTGTGCGCATTTTGCATATTACAAGCCTCCCGTTGATTACCTGATATCATTTCACTTTTAAAAAATGTCACAAAACATAATTTTTTTATTTTAAAAAAATGTCATTTCTTTACACAATCGGTTGTTTGAAAACTAATTATAATGCTGTATATTTAATACTCCAAAACAAAAAGCTTATGAGATCTCCAAAATTCAAATACATATTTCTACTATTTATCACCTCTTTATGCTTCGCACAGGAAAACTCCGGAAAATTTCTTTTTCAGGATCCAAACCTGACTTTTGAAGAACGGGTAAATGATCTGGTTGGTCGTTTGACATTGGAAGAAAAAGTACCACAGATGCTAAATTCGTCGCCGGCAATTCCACGTCTTGGAATAATCGCTTACGACTGGTGGAACGAAACCTTACACGGCGTTGCAAGAACTCCGTTTAAAACAACGGTTTATCCTCAGGCAATAGCGATGGCCGCAACATTCGATAAAAATTCTCTTTTTAAAATGGCCGATTATTCTGCTTTGGAAGGAAGAGCCATTTACAATAAAGCTTTAGAATTAAACAGAACAAACGAACGTTATCTGGGACTTACCTATTGGACACCCAATATTAATATTTTTCGCGATCCACGTTGGGGACGCGGTCAGGAAACCTACGGCGAAGATCCTTATCTGACCAGCATATTAGGCGATTCATTTGTAAAAGGTTTACAGGGCGATGACCCAAAATATTTAAAAGCCGCAGCTTGTGCCAAACATTATGCCGTACACAGCGGACCGGAATCACTACGCCATACCTTTGATGTGGATGTTACACCTTATGAACTTTGGGATACTTATTTACCTGCTTTTCAAAAATTAATAACCGGCTCAAAAGTAGCCGGCGTAATGTGTGCTTATAATGCTTTTAGAACACAACCTTGTTGTGCGAGTGATATTTTGATGACCGATATTTTGCGTAACAAATGGAAATTTGACGGCTACGTAACCTCTGACTGCTGGGCAATTGATGACTTTTTCAAAAATCATAAAACACATCCTGATGCCGAATCAGCTTCGGCAGATGCGGTTTTTCACGGTACCGATATTGATTGTGGTACCGATGCTTACAAAGCTTTGGTTCAGGCGGTAAAAAACGGAAAAATCAGTGAGAAACAAATTGATATTTCGGTTAAAAGACTTTTTATCATCCGTTTCAGACTCGGAATGTTTGATCCTGTTTCGATGGTTAAATATGCGCAAACACCTGCTTCTGTTTTGGAAAGTCCGGAACACAGCCAGCATGCTTTAAAAATGGCAAGACAATCAATGGTTTTACTACGCAATGAAAAGGATATACTGCCACTTAGTAAAAAATTGAAAAAGATTGTAGTTCTTGGTCCCAATGCAGATAATGCGATCTCGATATTAGGAAATTACAACGGAATTCCGAGTAAATTGACAACGGTTCTAAATGGCATTAAAGAGAAACTGGGCAATAACACGGAAGTTGTTTATGAACAAGCCATTAATTTTACAAATGATACTTTATTAGTATATCAAAATCTTAAAAATCAATATCAATACGAGGGAAAAGCAGGTTTTAAAGCCGAATATTTTGATAATGTTGATTTGTCCGGAAATCCTGCTGCGGTAAGAATTGAACCTGAGATTAATAACTTTTGGCAGGAAGGCGCTGTTGTAATTAAAAGTATAAAGGCCAATCATTTTTCTGCCCGTTATACCACCAATTTTACAGCAGACAAAGACGGTTCTATTACATTTGAACTCAGTGCAGACGATGGTTATCGCTTTTTAATTGATGGAAAAGAAGTAGTCAGCGCCTGGAAAAAAAACCGATGGGGAGAAAAAACGTTTCAATTAACTACCAAAAAAAATACAGTTTATAAGTTAGTTCTTGAATATTGGCAGGGCGAAGGAAAAGCGAATGTAGCCTTACGTACCGGAAATTTTGTAAAAACTGATTTTGCGAAATTAACCGACCGAAATAAAGATGCAGACGCTTTTATTTTCGTTGGCGGAATATCACCTCAGCTGGAAGGCGAAGAAATGCCGGTAAATTTTCCGGGTTTCGCCGGTGGTGACCGTACCTCTATCCTACTTCCTGAAGTGCAAACACGATTAATGAAAGCATTAAAAGCTTCAGGAAAACCAGTTGTCTTTGTGATGATGACCGGAAGTGCGATCGCGATTCCGTGGGAAGCAGAAAATATTTCTGCAGTGTTGAATGCGTGGTACGGAGGTCAGGCAACGGGAACAGCAGTCGCTGATATTTTGTTTGGAGATTATAATCCGGCGGGAAGACTGCCTGTCACTTTTTACAAGGGCGATTCAGACTTGCCTGCTTTTGTTGATTACAGCATGGATAACAAAACCTATCGCTATTTCAAGGGTACGCCGCTTTTTGGTTTTGGATATGGTTTGAGCTATACTTCCTTTAAATATGATCCATTAACGATTCCTTCTAAAATAAAAAAGAATGAAACCGTTCCTGTCTCTGTAAAAATAACTAATACCGGAAAATCAGACGGTGAAGAAGTTGCCCAATTGTATATCATCAATCAAAATGCAAACATAAAAGCGCCACTCAAAAGTCTAAAAGGATTTGAAAGGCTAAATTTAAAACCGGGCGAAAGCAAAACCATAACTTTTATTCTTTCGCCAGAAGATTTGTCTTATGTGACAGCCGACGGAAATTTACAACAATATGAAGGTAAAGTTAAACTTGCCGTTGGCGGTGTGCAGCCAGATGAAAAAAATCAAATAAAAAGTAATATTGTGTCTCAAATTATTCAGATAGAAAAATAAAAAACGAATTGAGCTGATTTATATAACTATTATATATTTCGAATTAAAATACGGTTCCTCTGACATCCCATGGGTTTTGAGGGACCGTTTTTATTATCTTATTCTTTTATCATAATGTTACGAAACCATACTTGGTTTCCGTGATCCTGCAAAGCTATTTTTCCTTTTTTGAATGTGCCAAAACCCGGCCATCCCGCAAATTTGCTTCCCTCGATCAATTTATTAAAATTAGCATCCCAAAGTACCGTCTCAACAACTACAACGTCATTTAGAATTAACGTTAGTTTTCCTTTTTTGCTGATCACTTCTGCAGTATTCCATTCTCCAACTTTTTTTACAGGTTCTGATTTACTTTGAATCAAATCGTATAAATCTCCCGCACGATGTTTGGTGATTTTTCCATCGGGATGACCGTCATTGTCCAAAACCTGCATTTCAAGACCTGTACTGTACGTGTTTTGATATTTTACAGGATCTTCATTAACATAAAAAATAATTCCGCTGTTGCCGTTTGGTGCTATTTTCCAATCTAATTTTAAATGAAAATCCCCAAATTCAGCATCTGTTACTAAATCCCCTCCTTGTCCATTTGCGGCTGCATCAGGATCAAAATGCAAGACTCCATCTTCTACTTTCCATCCGGCTCCTGCCGAATTTTTACCGTAAGAATGCCAGCCTTTTGTGGTTTTCCCATCAAAAAGTGGTTTAAAACCTTTCTGTGCCTGAATCTGTAAAAAAGACAAAATCAATGCTGCAATTATAACTTTTTTCATTTGTTTAATTATTTATTGTACCAACAGTTTTTCTGAAGTTCTTCCAGGGATTTTTCTTCATTTCCGGCATTATAAAAATAACAAGTTTTCAGGAAAATTAGAAAATTAATAATTAAAAGATACCTTATGTTTAACCCATTGGTGTAAGTCTAAATATTTTAATTAAACACATAGAGACATAGATTTTATATTTTTGAAAAAGCAATTCAAAAAGAAACTCGCTTCTCACACATAGCTATGTGTGTTAATGCAAGTGAAACGCTTCTTTTTGAGTTCAATAATTCTATGTTTCTATGTGTTTAAATAATTGCACCCAATAGGTTATTATTAATTAAAAATAGTACAAAAATCAGAAAATACATTAAATAAAATAGAGGCTGCTTCACAATTGTGAAACAGCCTCTTATATTTTGTAAGAGAACTCTAATTCAACTTCTAGTATAAATAATTAAGTGCTGTAACGTCGTTAGAATTGAAAGCTCCTGTTACGCTTGAACTAAAACATGCTAACATGTAAGAAGTAGAATCATATCCCGAAGGCGTTCCCGGAATTTGAATTGCTCCAACGCCAGCTGTTCCTTCGTTTGAATTTTGTCCACAACTTTGACGGCTAAACCAGTCTGTATGGCGTAAACCAATACAGTGCCCGATTTCGTGTGCAGCTACGTGTGCGTTTACATTTGTTGAATAACTATCTAATCCAGAATACAATGTAACTGAATTATAAGGATTTCCTCCTGAAGGGAAACCTGCTACTCCACCGGCAGAACCGCTTTGTCTTCTTACAACAATGTTTGCACCTGAAGTACTTGAACTAAAGGTTAGAGTAAAGTTTATTGATAATCCTAAGTTATTGTATCTGTTGATTGCCGCTTGCAATCCATTCCGCATATTTGTTGACAGTGCTGATGTACCAGTCCCTGTTAACCCAACAACTCTAATTGTTCTTGGTGCAGATACTAAATTAGTAGTACGATATTGTTCTGTGGTAATACCTCCATGAAGATCCATTTTGTTTAATTGATCTTGCGTAATGATAATATCACCTTCTATAAGGAACGCATCCTCGGTAGTACCATCTAATTTAGTATTCTTGATCACCTGAACATCTGATGTATTTAGTGAAAGTGAACTAATTTTATTTAACACCTCTGGTGTTACTTTAAGGGATCCTTGATTAGATTGAACTTGCTCATCTTCTTTGTTACAAGAAAACAGCGTTAGCGCTATAAATGACAAGGCTACTATTGATTTAATTTTTTTCATAATAAGTTTTTTGGTTTGTTAAATTAAGTTGATAAATAGGGGTTCTTTCACAAAATATTGTAATACTTATTACCAAATTTATATGATTTTTAATCTTAAAATACTTATAAAATAATAATTTAACAAAATTAACATTTTTTGTTATATTTTTAAAATCAATTCTTACTGCGAGCCCAGTAAAATCAATAAATCCATACAAATCAGATCATTACGTATTTAGCAAAAAAATAATTTAACTTTTTTTATTAGTAAAAAAACTATAAATTAGTGAAAATATTACACTACACCATTAAGATATAGCCAAAACATTAAACATACTTGAACATTATTCTAAATATGTTTAATTATATATCAAATTAGGTACTATACCTGCCGATGCATTCCTCTCGCAACGCCTCTAAAATTTTTAATTACAAGCACACATTTGAAGATTTATATTAAGTCAAAATTCTTTGTAATTACAAAAAATGAACTCTCACAAATCCTAAAGACTATATGAAAAACCATGAAACAATTAATTTCCTTCACAGGAATATACAGGAAATCCGTTCAGAATTTCCGGTTCTTCATCAGGAAATCAATGGGAGTCCGCTTGTTTATTTGGATAATGCCGCGACAACCCACAAACCAATATCGGTAGTCGAGTCTCTCACAGATTATTATTACCATGACAATAGTAATGTACATCGTGGCGTACATCAATTAAGTCAAAAAGCAACTGCAGCATACGAAGAAGCCCGTATAAAAATTGCAAATTTTATTAATGCTGAACATGTTCATGAAATTATCTTTAATAAAGGAACTACAGATGGTATTAATATGGTCGCTTACTGTTTTAACAACAAGTTTCTCAAAAGTGGAGATAAAGTAATGATTTCCGCCATGGAGCATCATGCTAACATTGTTTCCTGGCAAATATTTGGTCAGGAAAAAGGCGTATCTCTAAGTGTGATTCCCATTCTACCCTCTGGTGAACTGGATATGGAAGCTTTTAAATCAATGCTTACTGAAGAGGTTAAATTAATTTCTGTTACTTATATATCCAATACTTTGGGAACCATTAATCCCGTTAGGGAAATCATCAAAATTGCTCACTTGCACAATATACCGGTTTTACTGGATGCCGCTCAGGCTATTGCCCATATGAGTATTGATGTTCAGGAACTTGATGTTGATTTTATGGTATTTTCTGGACATAAAATGTATGGCCCAACCGGAATTGGCGTTTTGTATGCAAAAGAAAAATGGCTTGAAAAAATGCCTCCGGCGCAAGGTGGCGGAGATATGATTAAGCACGTTTCTTTTGAACAAACAACATACAATCATTTACCCTACAAATTTGAGGCTGGTACGCCATCAATTTCATCTGCTATTGCGCTTGGTTCGGCGATTGATTACATAAAACGTATTGGAATGGATGAGATTTCAGAATATGAGGAGGACTTAACCAATTATCTTATCAGAGAGTTAAGTACAATACAAGGCCTGCGGATTATTGGTACAGCAAAACATCATGCGGGATCTGTTTCTTTTGTCATTGAAGAATTCCATAATTCTGATATTGGAGAATTGCTGAATCAGCAGGGAATCGCAGTACGCACAGGCCATCATTGCACACAGCCTCTAATGGAAATTTTCAAAATAAATGGAACTGTACGAGCTTCTATTGCTCTATATAATACCCATTTGGAAATCGACGAGTTGATTCGGGGCTTGAAAAATGCGATAGATATACTAAAATCGTAATTATCATTAAATTTTATTTAAAATGACTATTAATGAACTACAAGATGATCTAATTGAGAAGTTTAGCAAAGCTGGAAATAGCTATGCAGACAAATATAAATTAATCATTCAGATGGGAAAAGCACTTCAGGAAATGGATGTGGCTTTCCGAACAGATGAAAATCGCATATGGAGCTGCCAGGCAACCGTGTGGGTGCATAGTATAGAAAGAGATGGAAAGCTTTTTATTCAGGCAGACAGTGACGCCGCTATCACCAAGGGATTAATTGCTTTGATACTTTACGTATTATCAGACCAAAGCAAGCAAGACATTGCTAATGCTAATCTTTATTTTATTGACAAAATACATCTTAAGGAATATTTGTCCCCAAATAAATCCAATGGAATATTGGCTATGCTTAAAGACATCCAAATACTAACAGCCGAAGGCAAGCTTACAGGAACAAGAAGCTGTTCTATATAAAAATACTAATTATTAAACTAAATTAAATATTATGGACACAACAACAAAAAACTCTTTCTCAGGCAGTAGTATTCCATTCAAATATGAGGAATATTTAGGACCGTTGCTTTTTGAATCCTACGCTATGGATCTGGCAAAACGAGTGAAAGAAACTTCACCATCAAATATACTGGAAATTGCCTGCGGAACGGGAAGACTTACAAACCAGCTTTTAAAGGAAATTCCAAATGCCCAGATCACCGCTACGGATATTAATTCTGCCATGCTGAATGTTGCAAAAGATATTGTAAAAGATCAAAAAAATATTACTTGGGAAATAGCAGACGCCATGTCGCTACCCTTTAACGACGAACATTTTGACTGTGTTACTGCACAATTTGGAGTGATGTTTTATCCGGATAAGATTAAAGCACATAAAGAAGCTTTACGGGTTTTGAAAAAAGGAGGAACTTATATTTTTAATAGTTGGAATAAAATGGAGGAAAACCGTTTTATTCATTTGGTTAAAGAATTAATGGAAGAATATTTCCCTGCAGATCCGCCATCCTTTTATAACCTGCCATTTTCTTATTTTGAACCAGCCATCATTTCTGCAGAGCTCGAAGAAGCCGGATTTCAGTATATAAAAACTTCTTTGGTCAAAGTAAACGGATACAGTAAGGATGCCAAAAGTGCAGCAATAGGTTTATTGGAAGGAACTCCTATTTATGCTAGCATTATAGAAAAAGATGAGACTCTTTTACCTGAGATTATCAATAATTTAAGTGGAAAACTGGCTGATCTCTATGGCAAGGACAATCTTTCTGTTCCGTTACAGGCCATTGTAACGACAGCAAAGAAAAAGTAGTTTTTTTCGTTCACTAAAAATAATTTAATAACTTTGATTGACCTGCAATGGATAAATATTTAAAATAGAAATCATTAAGGCAAAATTTGATCTGCCCTAACCGCTACAGTAAATGAAGAAACAAATCGCTTTTCTCCTTTTTATGATTACGACAATTAGTTTCTCACAAAGTACTGAGAAATGGGAACGGTACACCAAAAAAGAAAATGAAAGTAAATTTGAGAAATACTTTTTTACCTCTTTAGAAAACGCTCATCACAATAAATATAAAATTGTAAAAAAATTGGACAGTACTTTTTGTATTGCTGAAAATGAAACTTTAGGATCGAATCAAAATTTAAAATCAGATCAAAATCTAAAAAAAAATCTAGCGGTAAATAATTTATGGAAATTACCTTCCAATTTTTCAGAACATAAAGAAGACAAGCAGTATACAATAGCAACAGATGCTATCGAAGCTTTGATTACAGACTTGAAAGCATTGAACATTTCTGATATTAAAATACTGAATAACCATCTTGTAATGATCAAAAGTGATTCTAAAAAAATTATTGATGAAATTATAGCGCTGAACAGTGTATCTTCTATTTCGCAGGAATCGCTGCGCCCAAAAGGAGAATCTAAAATAATAGATCAAAATTTCAGCATTAATTCTATAAATAAAGCTATTACTAATTTTCCTCTTTTAACAGGTGAAAATCAAGTTGTAGCGATCAAAGATGATTTATTTAATCTTGATGATATTGATTTATTAAACAAACACGTTCTTTCCTCAACGCAATCTGCAATTGTATCGAGTCATGCAACGGGTATGGCGACTATCGTTGCAGGATTAGGAAATAGTTCTGCATTGGGAAAAGGAGTTGCCCAAAAGGCTAAAATACAATCGTCTGACTTTTTGAATATTTTTCCTGATGAAGTAGCAACTTTGCAAGGTGCTGTTACTCAAAATCATTCCTACGGTACAGAAATTGAGAATTTTTATGGTTCACTTGCTAATGCTTACGATTCTCAATTGTTTTTAAATCCTGATTTGACCCATTGCTTTTCTTCTGGTAATAGCGGACTTCAGGGTTATAAATCTATTACCGGAAATTTTAAGCAATCCAAAAATAGTATTGTATTGGGCTGTATTGATCAAAACGAAGTAATTATGCCGTTTTCTTCAAAAGGTCCTGCTTATGACGGCCGAATAAAACCTGAGTTAGTAGCGTATAGCACACAAGGAACTTCAAATTCTACAGCATTGGCTACGGGAATTATTACGCTTTTAAAACAACATTATAAAACGATAAACAATAGTTCTTTGAGTAATACCCTGACAAAAGCCATTTTAATTACCAGTGCAAAAGATTTAGGAAACCCGGGTCCGGATTTTACTTATGGTTATGGGAATATCAATGCTGATAAAAGTCTAAAAATGATCAGTGAAAACAGAATTCTATCAGGCAATTTGACATCTGGTCATACAAATACACATACAATTAGTGTTCCGCCAAATGCGAAAAACTTAAAAATAACATTAGTTTGGAACGATTTGCCCGCTGCAATTAATAGTAATATCAGTTTGGTTAACGATTTAGACATGGAAGTTATTTCGGCCGACAATATCACTTTTTTACCCTGGATTGTTAATCCTGAGATTCCTGATCAGCAAGCTTTAAGAGGAAAAGACAAAATTAATACTATTGAGCAAATCACTATCGAAAACCCTGTATCAGGTTCAGTTGCTATTAATGTTGCGGGTTCATATGTATCGAATACCTCTCAGGAATACGGTATCGCCTACGAATATGAATTGCAAAATCAATTTGAATGGAATTACCCTGTAAGCAATGATAATTTCCCTTATGATGGAAAGACTATTTCTCCTTTCAAATGGAATTCTTCGTTTTCCGGTATGGCCGGACAATTGTCTATTAGTTATAATAATGGGGAAACCTGGGAAATTATCACAAATGATGTAAATCTGGATAATGAACAATTTACCTATACGCCTACAGAACAAAAATTCTCAAAGGCCAAATTAAAAATGACCATTAATAATACCGAATATATCTCTGATAGCTTTATGATTTCGTATGATTTAAATATCAGTACCAGTTTAGTTTGTGACGGCACAACAGAAATTAATTGGGACAAACCTGCCGATGTTGCTTCCTTTAATATCTATCAATTAACTGGAGACCATTTAGAATTTAAAGAACAAACCACAAACTCCAGTTATACTTATACTGATGGAAAAATCCACACGGTAATTCCTGTATTTGATAATACCGAAGGAATAAAAAGTGAGTCAACATTACAATACGCCGAAAACTCAAATTGTTATTTTGAGTTGACTTTGGCAGAAATTTTTGAGGAAGACAAAGTAAAGATAGATGCCAGTCTTTTCAGTTTGTACAACATCAAAAGAATTGACTTGGTAAAAATAGTCAATGATCTCGAAAGTGTTATTAGTACAATAAGCGACATCAATTCAAAAACATTTTCTTTTTTGGATGCTGCCCCGATAAAGGGCAGCAATAAATATAAAATAAATATAATTTTAGAAAACAATAACGTAGTAAGTTCGCTAATTCTTGATACGAATTATTTAGGCGATAATTTGTTTTTTGTACACCCTACACTTTTAAGCAAAAATGAAGAATTAAATATTGAAGCTAAAAAAGAAGGAAACGCGACTTTCTATCTCTACAACATCGCTGGACAAAATACTATTACTTCTCCTCTACTTTCTAAAACCAATACTATCCATTTAAAAAATATGGCATCGGGAATTTACATCTATAAAATAGCTACAAACTCTGGCGAAATGCAAACTGGGAAAATTGCAGTTTATTAGCTTTTGACACACAATCTTACTTTGTAAAAATAAGAGCATTAACCAAATCTATCTCGTCCTGGCTTATTGTATGTCCCATGTTTGGGTAGATTTTTTTCGTAACTGATGCGCCCATTTTTTTAAGAAGTACTTCGGTTTCATTTACTCTTTCAACGGGAACATGAAAATCAGGATCGCTTGTTCCGATGAAAATTGGTGTATTTTCGAAATTTCCTGAATAATGATTTTCATACACTTTATCGCCTATAAGTCCGCCTGTAAAAGCGGCGACACCACCATATTTTGCAGCATTTCTGGCTGTAAATTCCAATGCAAGACAAGCTCCCTGCGAAAATCCGAGGAAATAAATATTTTCTTTATCAATTCCATTTTGCTGAACTGCTTCAACAACCTCAGCAATGGTTTCTAATGATTTTGAAAACGAAGGCTCATTCTCTTCAATTGGTACTAAAAAAGAATACGGATACCAGGTTCTGTTTTCTGCCTGAGGCGCTATTAATGCAAAATCTTCTACTTTAAGATATTTCGCAATCGAAAGAATATCGTTTGAACCTGCACCACGCCCATGAAGCATGATTAATGCTTTTTTTGCTTCTTTTAAAGGCGTTCCAGCTGTTATATTTTCTAAATTCATGACTGTATTTTTAAAATTATTTTTTCCAGATATCCTGATATTCATCCGGATGTTTCTTGAACTGCGCATGTACATAAGGACAAAGTGGTAAAACCATCAAATTATTGGCACGTACATAAGATGTCATTTCATCCAAAAGTTTTTTTGCATACCCTTTTCCTTCAGCTTCAGGCTCAACACCTGTATGGTAAACAGTCAGTAAATCCGGTTTTATGCTTACTGTCATTTCGCCCAGTTTTTTATCATCAACATAAAGATTAAAAGCTCCATGTTTTTTCTCGTCTAATTCTAGTTTTATTGTTTCCATAGTATTTTTTATTTAAGAAATTAATTTACGCCTAATTTTAAGCGTAAACTAATTTCATTTTTATTGATTTAAAATATGTTTTAGCAATTAATTAATTTTTACCAAATGTTTTTCAATTGCAGCTCTTTGTGATTCATATTGAGCCGGAAGTTTTAAGTTTTGTCCTAATTCTTCCAAACTTTCATCTACTGTAAATCCGGGATTGTCTGTTGCGATTTCAAACAAAACTCCGCCTGGTTCTCTGAAATATAGGGAATGGAAATATTGTCTGTCGATTTGTGGTGTAATAGATAATCCGAATTCTTCTATTTTTTCACGGAAGTGCATTAAAATTTCATCATTTTTCACTCTAAAAGCAACGTGGTGAACAGTTCCATTTGCATTTAAACCACGTTTTTCTTCAGCCAGTTCTACTAAGTCAACAATTGCGGCATTTTCTACAGCATCTGTTGCATAACGATAACGGTTTACATCCTGATCAATCAGTTTGTAACCAAATATTTCTGTTAAAACTAAAGCAGTTGGTTTAATATCGTTTAAAGTTAAAGTAATATTATGAAACCCTTTTGTTGCAACATCTGCTTTTACTTCGTCTGTTTCCCAGGCTTTTCTGTTATCCTCTGTCTTAGATTCGATTAGTTCTAATTTTAATCCGTCCGGATCTAAGAAAGTAAGATATTTTTCTCCGAATTTCTCAGCAGGTTTGTTATAAATTACGTTGTATTGTTCAAAACGTTTTTGCCAGAAATCAAGGCTTCCTTTTGGAACAGAATATCCTATTTCAGTAGCCATTCCGGAACCTTTTCTTCCTTGCTGAATTCCTTCTCCCCAAGGAAAAAAAGTTAAAATTGTTCCTGCGCTTCCTGTCTCATCACCAAAATAAAAATGGTATGTTCCCGGATCGTCAAAATTCACTGTTTTTTTGATGAATCTTAATCCTAAGATTTTTGAGTAAAAGTCGAAATTACGTTTTGCGTCACCTGCAATTGCAGTAATATGGTGTAAGCCTAAAATTTTATTTTCCATGGTATTTAATGTATTAAAGTTGTTTTGATTTTCTTTTACAAATTTACTTCCGTTATACCTGTTTATCGATTAACCTAGATTAAGAAATAAAAATTGCTTAAAACTATTATTACAACTACCTAAAAATAATATAAATCATTAGGCTAATTCTATAAAATCGAATCAATCGTGTTTCGGAAATTTGTGTAAAAAGCATGAAACATGAAAAAATTTATACGAAATAACGGACTCAGTATTTGTTTTTTACTATTATTTTTTGGCGCATTAATCGGTCAGATAATTTTTGGCTTTGAAGAACATAATAAGGAATTAATTGAGGAAGGCAGTACTGCTATTACGCTTTCTTCTTATCTTATTTCTGGCCATTTTATTCAATCAACTTTTGAAAATTGGGAAAGCGAATTTCTACAAATGGCCTTGTTTGTTGTATTAACCATTTTTTTAATGCAGCGTGGTTCTTCAGAATCTAAAGACTTAGACAAAGAAGAAGAATTTGACAGGGAACCTTCGCCTACGCGAAAAGATGCGCCCTGGCCTGTAAAAAAAGGGGGATGGATTCTTAAAATCTACAAACATTCACTTACCATTACTTTATTCTTATTGTTTATACTTTCTTTTTGTGTTCATTTTTACGGAAGCCTTAAAGATGAAAATGAGCAATTGGCTTTAAAAGGAATGCCGCTGGAATCTGCTTCTGATTATATTGGAGATTCGAGGTTTTGGTTTGAATCTTTCCAAAACTGGCAAAGCGAATTTTTATCTGTTTTTGCCATCGTAGTGCTTTCTGTTTATCTAAGACAAATTGGCTCTTCACAATCTAAACCTGTTGATGCTCCTAATATGGAAACAGGCGAATAGCGCTATTTTTTTGAAATAAATATAAAAGAAATCTTTTTATCAACTAAAAACTATCATTATGCCAACAGTAACACCTTGGAGCGCAACGGCGCAGGAAGATATTGAAAATAGTGAAATACTTTTAGAAAGAAAAATTGCTGATTACACCTATCAATTTTACAATACGGGTGATTCGTTATGGATTGTGGTATTGATGCCTGAAAACGGAAAAATAGCTTTTCGTGCGGCATTTGCCATGAACAGCTGTTTTGAAGTTGCGAATCTTTTTGATGATGAAGATACCACTGTTTTTGTACTCGATTCCAGATTAGGAAGTTATGAAGTTCGCATCAATTTTCCGGCTGATGTATTGCATTATACAACAACATTTACAGCAAAAACTGCCTTAATGATTCCGTTTTGGCCACGAGATATAATTCCGCTTACACAAAGTGGGAGTTTGGAAAATACGGCTGGAAACATTCACATGGCACAATTTGGGTCCCGATCAGGATTATTATTTGCCAGCATTACAAAACCACAAACAGGATCCTTTTTTTATTTTCAAAATCTTACTTCATTATCTGAGTATTGCGAAGTTACCAAAACAGAATCGAAAAGTACTGTTGGAGGAACATGGCCGGAAATTGGATTTCAGCTTCCGACAACGGATGAATTGCCTCTTCCTCCTGGTCAGGCATTTACAATATCAGATGCATATATAGTAGTAGAGACAGAAATTTTTAAGGATACAACATCGATTTGTGATCACTTTTTAAATAATCTTGTTACCATATACAAAGTGCTCAATCAGCCAAGAATTGAATATCATGACTGGCCGGATATCGCCCAAAAAGTTTTAAATGATTTGCATGGAAACAAAGGTGCATGGCAGCAAGCAAACGGAATTCCGTATTTAAATGCCTACTTATGTGACTATGATACACCTCCTGAAAGTATGGTGCAACTAGCTGTATTGGCACCATTTAAGGAATATGAAAAATGGAGTGGCGAAAAACAATCAATCTGTGATGATTTAATTAAGGGGCTGCCAGCTTTTTATGATCCGAAAATAAAGTGCCTTAACAGATGGCTTCCTTCAATGGTAGACAAGCTTGACAAGTCGGAAGAGCAAAAAAAAGAGATGGTGATGGATTCCTGGTATCTGCATCATCCCTTAATGAATTTGGCCAGACTGGCTTTGGACGGAGACAAAACAGCAGAGAAACTGGTATCGGATTCTATTGAATATGTTATAAAAGTGGCGCATCATTTTAAATACGAATGGCCAGTATTTTATAATATGGAAACCCTGGAAACAATCAAGGAAGAAACTGCTCCCGGTGCCGGAGGAGAAAGAGATGTTCCAGGATCGTACGCTCATTTAATGTTGTTGATGTTTAAATTAACCAAAGAAAAACGCTATTTAAACGAAGTCGAAAAAGCAGCAAGGAAATTGGCAGATCTTGGCTTAAATATATTATATCAGGCCAATAACACAGCTTTTGCCGCTACGGCATTATTAGAATTATTTAAAATTACCAATAAAAAACTCTACCTCGATATAAGTTATACGTGTTTGAGTGGATTATTTAAAAACATTCAGCTTTATGACTGCAAATATGGCTATGGTAAGAACTATGTTAATTTCTTTTCTATATATCCGCTCAATGATGCACCGTATACAGCTGCGTATGAAGAATTAGAGGTGTACGCAGCCTTATCAGAATATATGTCATTGGCTAAAGATGTTGATATTTTACCCTCTTTAAGAACACTTATTCCGGAGTTTGTTAAGTATACCGTGAGTAGAATCGCTTATTATTACCCTCCTATGCTGCCAAAAGAAATGCTTTCGGAAGAAGTTAAAACAGGAGAAATACAAGCTGATCTGTGGATTCCTTTGGAGGATTTGTACAATGGCTGGGAAAAAAGCGGTCAGGTTGGTCAGGAAGTATATGGCAGCGGAATGGCTTTTGGAATCGTATCGAGACAATACATTAAAATCGATGAAGATTTTTTCCTTTTTATCGATTATCCTTATGAATATTCGAAAAGAGGAAAATCGATTACCCTAAAATTAGATGGTGATAAAGATATGAGCTGCAATTTGAAAATTATTAGGCTTAAAGATCGTAAAATTCAAATGAAGGTGTTTTATGATAAAGAACTTCTTGATCCCTTTACAAAGAACGCCAACCTACACGAATATAAAATTTCTGGTCAGGGTTCAGTTAAAGTTCAGTGGTAATATTTAACAAATCCGGCACTAAAAAACAGCATTTGCTGTAGAAATTGAAGCACTTACAAATAATAATCATTTATAAAAAAACAAGCTATGGAACAATTAACAAATTACTTTGGACAAAATATTAAAGACAAACGAATTGTAGTAACCGGCGGAACAACCGGAATAGGAAAAGCAATTGCCGATGTATTGGTCTCTCTGGGCGGACGCGTTCTTATTTTTGGAAGAGATGAAAAAGATTTTAAAAATGCCGTTGAAGATCTCAAACAGCAATTTCCAGGCTGTGAAGTTTACGGAACTCCTGCCGATGTAACCAAGAAAGAAGACATCGATAAAATATTGCAGATTGTAGATACTGAATTGGGCGGAATTGATATTCTTATTAACAATGCAGCATTGGCTTCTGCAGGAATTACCAGCCAAACTTATGAAGATTATAAATATATTATAGATACAAATATTACCGGTTATCTTGCTTTTTGTGAAGAAGCTTCTTCAAGAATGAAAGAGCAAAAATCCGGGCATATCATCAATATTGGATCAATGAGCGCCGAAACCCGCGAAGATACCAGTACGATTTATGTAGCTACAAAATCTGCTATACAAGGTTTTAGCGCCTCACTGCGTAAAGAATTAAATCCGTTAGGAATAAAAGTTTCACTTATAGAACCCGGAGCCGTAACCAGCGATATGCAGCCGGGCACTAAAGAAGAACATCAGGAAAAAATAGAAAAAATGGAAATGCTCGAAGCGTATGATATTGCGATGAGTGCGTTATTTTGTTTATCTCAACCACAAAGATGCGACATTGTTACTATGCAGATTCGACCACATCTTCAAGTTATATAAAAAGAATTTCTGCTATTGATTTTGACGGGATGGTAATTGTACAATATTGCGGAATAATCTTATAAAATCAAATTAATAGTATACGCTAAATTTGATTTAAAAGTTATTCTCCGATCACAAAAACCTCATAATGTGACGATAACAATGAGAAATTAAATCTAAACAAAGCAAAAACTATATGAAAAATTTTCAAGACGAAAAACAGCGTGATTTGTCTATAAACAAATCCGACGGAACTAATAAGTTCCTGACTACTGATCAGGGTGTTCGTATTAACGATGATAACAATTCGTTAAAAGCCGGCGATAGAGGACCTTCCCTACTCGAAGATTTTATTTTAAGAGAAAAAATTACGCATTTTGACCATGAACGTATTCCGGAAAGAATCGTACACGCACGTGGTTCAGGAGCGCATGGTTTTTTTGAAGTAACAAACCCAATTCCTGAATTAACGAAGGCCGGATTTTTACAGGAAGCCGGATTAAAAACGCCTGTTTTTGCCAGATTTTCTACCGTTGCCGGTTCAAGAGGTTCTACAGATCTTGCGAGAGATGTGCGAGGATTTGCTGTTAAATTTTACACTCAGGAAGGTATTTATGACCTTGTTGCCAATAATATTCCTGTATTTTTTATTCAGGATGCCTCAAAGTTTCCCGATTTAGTTCATGCTGTAAAACCAGAGCCTCATAACGAAATGCCTCAGGCAGCCTCTGCTCACGATACTTTTTGGGATTTTATTTCCTTAATGCCGGAGTCGATGCACATGATTATGTGGTTAATGTCTGACCGTGCCATTCCTAGAAGTTATAGAATGATGGAAGGTTTTGGTGTTCATACTTTTAGATTGATTAACGAAGCAGGAGAATCGACTTTTGTAAAATTTCATTGGAAACCTAAATTAGGAACACATGCCGTTGTATGGGATGAAGCTCAAAAAATTTCGGGTAAAAATCCGGATTTTCACAGAGAAGATTTATGGGAAGCAATCGAAATGGGAAATTTTCCTGAATGGGAACTAGGCGTTCAGATCATTCCATCAGAAGACGAACACAAATATGAATTTGACTTACTTGACCCAACCAAAATTGTTCCTGAAGAACTTGTTCCGGTAACGATTGTGGGAAGAATGGTTTTAGATAGAAATCCTGATAATTTCTTTGCAGAAACAGAACAAATTGCCTTTCACCCTGGGCACGTTGTACCGGGAATTGATTTTACAAACGATCCGCTGCTTCAGGGAAGATTATTTTCTTATACTGATACACAACTTTCAAGATTAGGAAGTCCTAATTTTCATGAAATTCCGATTAACAGAAGCGTTGCCCCTGTACACAATAACCAACGTGACGGACATATGCGTCAGGAAATTAATAAGGGCCGTGTAAGTTATCACCCAAATTCGCTTGGCGGAGGATGCCCTTATCAGGCCAGAATTGCCGAAGGTGGTTTTGCAAGTTTCAATGAGCGTATCGATGCCCATAAAGTAAGAGAAAGAAGTGAAAGTTTTGCTGATCATTTTGGTCAGGCAAGATTATTCTTTAACAGCCAGACTGATGTAGAAAAAAGCCATATTGTAAAAGCATTGCGTTTTGAACTTGGAAAAGTTGAAACTACAGCGGTCAGAGTTAGAATGTTGGGACTTTTATCTCAGGTTGATACACAACTGGCAGAGAAAGTAGCTATGGGTCTTGGAGCGTCAGTTCCGCCTGTATTGGAAACTCCAATTAATCAGGGTGTATCTCCGGAAAATGAAAATGGAAATCAGGAACCGCGAACAGTAGATTCATCGGTTGATAATTCTGATGCACTTTCTATGCTTAAAAACCCTACCAATTCGCCTACAATTGCTTCCAGAAAAGTGGCTATTATTTGTTCTGACGGAGTTTCTGAAGCCGCAGTTCTAAACATGAAAAGTGCGCTTATGAAAGAAGATGCAAAAGGTTTTATCGTTGCGCCGCATTTAGGATCTGTTCTTACAGATGCTGACGGAGCAGTTGCAGCAGATTATAGTTTACTAACCGCATCTTCTGTTTTGTTTGATGCCGTTTACATTCCGCATGGATTAGGTCTTGATGTTTTAGCTGAAAATGATGATGTGACCGAATTTATAAACGATGCCTATAAACACTGCAAAGTAATTGGTGCCGATGGTGACGCAACAAAAATATTAAGCGCAGCACCTTTTGTGGCGAAAATAACAAACAATGATGACGGACTTATTTTATCCAGCGAATCTGGTACACAATCATTTGCATTAGATTTTATTGCAGCTATGGCGCAACATCGTTTTTGGGAACGCGAAACCAACTTATACAATTAACATTCAAAATAAAAAGATATGAAAAATTCAGAAAAACCAACTGAAACTAAAATTGCTGCCGCAAAAAGCGTCAAGAAAAATAATCTTGTCGAACCGGCATCAGATGCTGCTACAGATTTAAGAGAATTATTTATTGACAGTCTTAAAGATATCTACTGGGCAGAAAATGCACTTGTGGGCGCCTTACCAAAAATGTCTGCCAACGCTACGGCTGCAAGCCTTTCGGGCGTTATTCTTGAGCATGTTCTCGTTACCGAAAATCATGTTGCCAGACTTGATAAAGTTTTTGATTTACTGGGAGAAAAAGCCGAAGGAAAAAAATGCGAGGCTATGGCCGGACTATTGAAAGAAGGCGACAGTATTTTGCTTGAAACAACTCCGGGCTCGGTTAGGGATGCAGGAATTATTTCGGCATCACAAAAAATCGAACATTATGAAATTGCAACTTATGGTACTCTTGTCGCTTTTGCAAAAGCACTGGGAGAAAATGACGCCGCAAAATTATTAGCACAAACTTTGGCCGAAGAAAAAGAGGCAGATTGTTTACTAAATGATGTTGCTCTAAATACAGTAAATATTGTAGCGGCTGAATAACAAAGCTAAATATTACCATTTAATACAATACTACTTTTTTCATTTACCTGAAAACATCTGTACTTCGTGCAGATGTTTTTGCATTAAATTTTTAAACATAATATTATGGAAGAATTTCTGCATGACATTGCCCAACATATAGAAGGATATTATCAAAACATTGTTGATATAACGCCAAAACTATTACTCGCAATTCTGGTTGTTTTAATCTCCTGGTTTATAGCATCGCGTGTTCAGGGATTTGCAGACCGCCGATTAAAACTAAGAATGCATGATCCTTTACTAGCGACTTTTATTGCCAATCTTATCAAAGTAGTCCTTATTATTATCGGGTTTCTATTTATGTTTCGCGTTATTGGACTCACAGGCGTCGCGCAAAGTGTTTTGGCCGGTGCCGGAATTTCGGCGTTTATTATTGGTTTTGCCTTAAAAGATATTGGCGAAAACTTTTTGGCTGGTATTTTACTGGCTTTCAAAAGACCTTTTTCTGTTGGGGATATTATCGAAAGTAATGGTGTAAAAGGAAAAGTTGTAGCATTGAATCTTCGTGATACACAGATAAAAAGTGACAGCAAAAACATTTATATTCCCAATGCATTATTAATAAAAAACACGCTTGTCAATTTTAATAGCGAAGGGTTTCTTCTGCAGGATTTTACTATTGGGCTTGAATATGGATCTGATTATAAAAAAGCAATTGAACTGATCACCCAGGTCATGAAAGCAGATGATGAAATTGTAGATAAAGGATATTCTAATTCGGCTGTAGTATCTGGTATTACAGGGGCCGTTGTGCAAATCAATGTAAGATATTGGGTAAAAACCGACTTAAAGGTTACAGATGGCAAACATCGCTCTGAAATTGTAATTAAGGTTGCCGAAGTATTAAAAGAAAATGGTTTTGTTATAAAATAAATCATCATGAAAACAATACAGAAAATTATCACAGTAAGCTTGTTTTGTATATCGTATATCACTTCGGCGCAACAGATACAAACCGACAGACCAAACGAAACCGAAAGCCCAAATGCTATTTCTAAGCATCATGTACAAGTAGAATCCGGCTTTTCGTTTGAAAAGGAAAACGATGAAAAAACTTTTGAAATTCCGGAAATCGTCTTGCGTTACGGAGTATTAAAAAATCTTGAATTTCGCTTTGAAAGTGCTTTAAAAATAACTGATGAAGAAAGTAAAAATGATTTCGGAATCGAACCTGTTAGAGTAGGTTTTAAATACCATATTTTAGACCATAAAAATGCTATTCCTGATCTTGCTTTATTAGGACGTGTCAGCATTCCGTGGATGGCAGATAATGTTTACCAGGAACCTAAGTACAGTCCGGAATTACGGGTTTTATCGCAGCACGAGCTTTCGAAATCGTCGCATCTTGGTTATAATGTCGGTGTTCACTGGTTGCCGGACACGGCGAAACCAGAATATGTTTATATGTTGTCTGCGGATTATTCGATAACAAAAAAAATTAAACTTGTTGTTGAAACATATGGTTTTACAGAACCTCATCATCATGCTAAAAATACTGCCGATGCTGCACTATTATTTCTTGTAACTAATAATCTGCAATTAGATATTATTGCAGGAACGGGAATTATGCACGATTACTCCAATAAATTTGCAGAAATCGGATTATCATTTCGAATTTAATTCCACTATTATGAGCAATCACAGGATTTATATCGGTACGTCGGGATGGGCTTATAAACACTGGATGGGAACATTTTATCCGGAAGGAACAAAAGTAAAAGACAGGTTTGCTTATTATCTCGCAAAATTTAATACCGTAGAAATCAACAATACTTTTTACGGAATGCCATCAGATGAAACTTTTGTGAATTGGAAAAATAATACAAGCGACGATTTTATATACGTTATTAAAGCCAACAGGCAAATTACACACAACAAAAAACTACACGATCCTGACCTGACGCTTCCTCCTTTTATGGAGCGAGTACAACTATTAGGTAAAAAATTAGGACCTATTTTATTTCAGCTTCCTCCTTTTATGAAATCAAATACAGCGCTTTTGGAAACATTTCTGAAAGCATTGCCAAAAAAATTCCGTTTTGTATTTGAATTTCGCAATGCCGACTGGTACAAGGAAGAGGTTTATTCTTTACTAAAAAAATACAATTGCGCTTTTTGTATTTATGAACTAGCAGGACATATCTCCCCGATTACAATCACAGCCGATTTTATTTATTTAAGACTACACGGTCCCGGAAACAAATATCAGGGAAGTTATTCTGATGAAAAATTACAGGAATGGGCAACTCAATGTTTAAAATGGTCTGCAACCAAAGATGTCTTTGTGTATTTCGACAATGATGAAAAAGGATATGCCGCATTTAATGCTTTAAAACTTCAGGAATTGGTTCAGCAGAAATAAATATTGTCTAAATCTTCAATCCCATCTTTATTTCAAAAATACATTTCCGTTTTTATTCAAAACATGGGAATTATATAACTTTTGATTAAAATTATATAAAATCATGTTTTGACTGAAAATTACTTTTGGAAATATAAATAAAGATTATTATTACTTTTTCATCTACAATAAAGATTTTATTTACAGTTTCTTTTAAAATAATTCAATAGATAAGCAAAAAACCTACTTTATTAACATTAATTTTTAGATCAATACGACTCAGACAAAAATTAAACCTACAATTAAAAGCCTTGTATATCGCAAGGTTTTTTTATCCGATAGTTTCGATTAATTATATTAATAATCTTACTTATAAGTCAATTATTTGCAAATAGAACTCTCACCCAATACAAACAACTTAATGTCTTATTTATGAAGTATAAAAATATTCTCCAAATTGACGATGATCACGATGACTGCGAATTTTTCGAACAAGCATTAAAAACAGTTTCAAATGCTTCCTACACTTCAGTGCATGATCCTGTTGATGCTTTAAGAAAATTGATTAACAAGGAAATAAAACCGGATCTGATTTTTATGGATGTCAATATGCCATATATGTCGGGACCTGAATTATTAACCGAAATTAAAAAAAGAAAGGTTATTAAAAATATTCCGGTGATTTTGTTATCGACATCTCCTTTCTTATCCAGAAATTATGAAAAAATCGTTGGCGCAAAAGATTTTTTAGTGAAGCCAAACACTTTTAATGAGTTAAAAAGTATGATAAGAAGTACTATTATTTAAAGTTTTACCAGTTTGATAATAATTCAAGTTAATATTTAATAAGTGTAGTTTCTACGGGACAAAAACAGCACGAATAAAATTGATTTCTAACAAATCTCTCCGAGATATTTTTAATTACTCTCTTAGAGATTAAATATTGGTAGAATTAACGAAAGGCATACTCAGGAAATAGCCCGTAGGGATAATTTTTACAACCAATTTATTTGTTAAATTATTAAAATAGCAACTTGAATTAATTATTAATTATGACTAATAAAATAAAAAATCATGAAATTAATTGACACGAAAACCCATGGCTATTTAGATTATATAGTGGGAATATTTTTGATGATTGCTCCTTTTATTTTTCATCTTGACCGCACAAGTCCGGAAGGTCTCGTTTTTTATGTTTTGGGAGCTACGGCTATTGTATATAGTTTGTTTACAAACTATGAACTTAGTCTGTTTCGATTAATTCCAATGAAAGTTCATTTGTTTCTGGATGTTCTTTCAGGAATTTTTCTGGCGGCTTCTCCCTGGCTTCTTGGTTTTTCAGATCGCGTTTGTTTACCTCATCTCTTATTAGGGATTTTGGAAATTAGCGCGGGTTTACTAACAACCTCCAAGCCTCAGATAACTAATTAATTGTTGGTAATAAAGCTGCTTAACCGCAGCTTTATTCATTTAATTGCAGCGTTATAAAATGAAACATCAGAGTTATGAAAAAAAGAAATCCTTTTTTACATTGGTTAAATAAAATTTTAATAGTCATGATGTGCCTTTACACCTCAAATGGTTATTGCTGCATCAATTGCAATAAACAAATTCAGCAAGCGATAAAAGAGAGCATTTATACCAATATTTTTATAATGTTTGCTGCTTTTATCGTTCTGGCTTTTGTTGTTTTATTATTGACTTATCTTGCTACCAAAAGATATAATACTGAATTTAACCAAAAGACTGGTCTTTACAAAATATCAGCTCTTCCGCTTATTTATTCTGCTATGGTGTTAGGAATTGGAATTGGCGGATTTGCAGACGGAATTGTCCTGCACCAGATTTTGCAATGGCATGAAATGCTTTCTAATAAATTTCCCCCAAGTACTTTACTTCACAAAAGCGTGAATATGTTTTGGGATGGCATTTTTCATCTGTTTACCTTATTATCAACCATCGTTGGTGTTTATTTACTTTGGAAATTGCTTAAAAGAAGTAATATCAATACTTCGGGGTATCTTCTTATTGGAGGAATGCTTGCAGGATGGGGACTTTTCAATTTAATTGAAGGGATAATAAACCACCAGATCCTGCAAATGCATAATGTCAGGGAGATTTCTGCAAACAAAGATTTATGGAATTACGGATTCTTACTCTTTGGAATTGTTTTGCTTATTATCGGATATTTGATTATTCGTAAAGGAAAAAATACAGGCTCGAAAAATGATCCTCTTTAAAATGTTATGCACTTTTTGTATCATCCATATTATCAGACAATTTTACTATTAGCGACTTTAAACGCTTTATGTGTTCTGAAATTTCATCAATTCTTTTATTGAGAGAAAAAATAGTCGAATTATCAGTACTGCCATTTTTTCTTGAAGCTAATAATTGCAACATATTTCGCTTTTCTTCCAGCATTCTGATAGAAACCCAAATAGATTCTTCTATTTTTAAATCCTGTACTTCCTGTAATAGTTTTTCAGTATAAACATGGCCGGTGTAACATCTGTATCGATGTGTTGGATCATTTTTTACGGCCCACAATCCACCACCACAATCCGGGCAGACAAAATCACTTTGTTCCGCAATTTTTTTAAGTTGATTAATATCACTCATGAGCTTTTCTGTTATATCAGCCTCAACTTTTAATTCGTCCGGAATCGCAATTTTTGGAGGAAGCGGTTTACTTAATATATTTTGAATAAGAATTGGCATTTGTTCCAGATCTGCCGTATGATCAACCTCTATTTTTTTTATCACGTTGAGCGGCATATCTGCATATTCCGCTTCCGAAGGATTTTGCACAATACAGCGTCCGCCACAGGCTTTAATGGCATACATGCCAGAAGTACCGTCATCCAGCATACCCGTGAGTACAATACCAATAACTTTGTTACCGAGATGCACGGCTGCAGAACGAAAAAGAGCATCAATCGAAGGGCGATGTCTGTTTTCTTCAGGTCCTTGATTTAAAAGCATCACTCCGTCATTTACCAACAAATGATTTTCGGGTGGTGCGAGATAAATATTTCCTTCCTGAATATTCATTTTATCCAAAGCTACGTAACATTTTAAAGTAGTATTCCGCTGAAAAATTTCGACAATATTACTCGCGCTGGATTTTCTTGATACATGCAGTACAATCATAATAGCTGCATCAAGTTGTTTTGGCAATCCTTCAATAACTTTTACTATTGCCTTGATACCTCCGGCAGAGGCGCCAATAACAATAAGATTTTTTACTTGACTCATTCTTTTACTTTTTTATTCTAAAACAATTTCAATTCATGTTTAATTAAAATGAAATTCTAAATAAACATTTTGGCTTATTTAGAATTTCATTTCAACAGACATTACTGCCAGGGATCAAGAACAACTTTGACACAGCCGTCTTCCCGTTTTTTAAAAATATCATACGCATGAGAAATCTCTGAAAGCGGTAATCGATGCGTAATAATATCATTTAGTTTGACTTTTCCCTGAACTACATATTCTAAAAGTTTGTCGATATATTTGTGCGCAGGTGCTTGTCCTCCTTTCAAAATAATTCCTTTATCAAAAAACTGACCCAAAGGGAAATTATCATAATTTACAGGATACACTCCTAATACAGAAACAATTCCGCTTCGTCTCACTGCACTCATACAGGCTTCTAAAACCTTAGTTGATCCTTTTTCAAAATTTACCGTGGCTTTTACACGATCTGCAAAATTACGATCAGGCTCAAAGCCAACAGCATCGATACAAACATCGGCTCCGCGTCCTTGCGTCAGCGCGCGAATTTGCTCTACTACATCTTTGGGTCCATCTTCCCAAAGAATTGTAATGCAATCTGTTGTAGCTTTTGCCTTGTCTAGTCTAAATTGCAGCGTATCTACAATAATTACTTGTGCTGCACCACGAAGCCAGGCACTTTTCGCAGCCATAAGCCCAACAGGACCTGAACCAAAAATGGCAATGGTTTCTCCGCCTTTTACTTCTCCCCAGTCAATTCCTGTATAACCAGTTGGAAAAATATCTGTTAGAAAAAGTACTTCTTCATCTGTCAGATTATCGGGAACTATTCTTGGTCCGTAATTCGCATATGGAACTCTAACATATTGCGCCTGGCCTCCGTCGTATCCGCCATAAAGATCGGTGTAACCAAAAAGGGCCCCGCCTTTTTCTGTAAGTATACCTCCTTCCGGGCCATAATGTTCCGGATTACTATGTTCACAATTTCCCGGAACATCATGATTGCAAAAAAAACAATTTCCGCACGCAATAGGAAAAGGAACCACCACACGATCACCTCTTTTAAGATCTGTTACGGCAGATCCTGTTTCTTCGACAATCCCCATAAACTCATGTCCAAGTACCATTGGTCTTGGCTGGGGAAGTCCGCCCGAATAAATATGAAGATCCGAGCCACATATAGCTGTCGAAGTAACCCTTAAAATAATATCATCTTTCTCTTTTAACTTGGGATCATCTACTGTGTCGTATTTTACAGATCCCGGTCCGTGAATAACTGCCGCTTTCATATTTGCTATTTTTGAATTAATAAAACCTAATTAACTACAATTAAACAACTTACATTTACATCATTAACTATAATTCTTACATATAAAGCATAAAAACCAAAAAGCTTAAAACAAACTTTAATAAAAAAGAAACTTATAATTATATAAATATTGAATTTAATTCTATAAAATGAAGCTATTCCATCGTGATAAATTTGGATTATAACATTTATAAAACTGATGTACTCCCTTGTTGTCAATTTTGTTTTTTATGTTGATACTTAATGATTTTTGACGATTATTATTCGCAGGATTGATGACTGGGGAGTACATTTTATAAAATATAATTCTGATTTTTTTATTTAGTTAAAAACTGTTTAGTTTTAGTATATTTTTTCTAAACAATTTTAAAAAAAGCCTGTAAATTCAATTTACAGGCTTTTTTGGTATAATCTATTCTTTGTGCTTCTATAGTATAATAACAAAAAACCTGTAATGAGATTATTACAGGTTTTTCTATTTTTCTCCATTCTTATTATCGTCTTGGAGCGGTTGTGGTATCTGTGGCTGTTCCGGAACTTCCTGGTTGTGTAGTTCCTGCTGCACCAGAACCGGTGGTACTGGTTGCACCTGTTGTACCATTTGTTCCGGAATTTGTTGTTGTAGTATCAGTTGTTGTTCCTGTAGTGTCTACCGTTGTTTGAGTTGTATCTGTTGCATTGTAATTGTCTGCCGGAGCAGTTTCATTTTTTTTGCAGGCAAATGCAAGTCCGGCAACCATAATCAGCAATGCCGCTTTGGATCTCAATAGTGTTTTCATAATAACAATTTTTATAGTTCATAATTTTTAAAAATAAAACTCCGAATAAATACACACTTACATAATTACCAAAAAAGATTATACCGTAAACACCTGTAAATTATATAAAGACCTCACTTTTATTTGTAAGAAATTAACCCAACCCACAAATACATTTGTAAACATATCAAGGCTTTAGCTCTTTATATGATCCTTTAAAACAAATTACTTTAATCACTATATACCATGATAAACAACTTAAAAAATGCCCGAAAAAACAGTAATCCAAAAACAGATTCACTCAAAAGCGACATCCCTCAATATTACGATATGATCGTGTTTTGTCATTTAAGATGGCAATTTGTTTACCAGCGTCCACAACATATTATTAGCAGGTTGTCATCAAATATGAAAATTTTATTTATTGAAGAACCAATATATCATAATTCTGATGACAGCACTGGAAATTTACTGTTTATCAGCAACACATTGCATGTTTTACAGCCTCATGTAAAAGACATTGAATCTATTATAGATATTATTCCTGAATATGTAAAAAATAAAACAATTCCGGTAGGATGGTTTTACTCGCCATCATTTTCTCCTTTAATAGAACAAATGAATTTTGAAACTATAGTGTATGATTGTATGGATGAACTCTCTTTGTTTAAAGGCGCTCCCGCTCATCTTATCAATCAGGAAAAATATCTGATGGCTCATGCCGATATTGTTTTTACCGGCGGAAAATCTTTATATGAATCTAAAAAACAACTGCATACCAATGTACATTGTTTTCCAAGTTCTGTAGATCAGGAACATTTTGCAAAGGCTTTAAACGGAATTTCGATCGCGCCGGATATCGCATGTCTGCAAACGCCAATTGTAGGTTATTATGGTGTTATCGACGAGCGTATTGATTTAGAATTACTGCACGAATCGGCCAAAAAACTCCCAAATGTTTCTTTTGTAATGATTGGTCCTTTGGCGAAAATCGACAAAGCTGATCTTCCCAAAGAAAGCAACATTCATTATTTGGGAATGAAATCTTATAATGAACTTCCTCATTACCTAAAGGCTTTTGACATTGCAATGATGCCATTTGCGCTAAATGATGCAACAAAATATATAAGCCCCACCAAAACTTTAGAATATATGGCGGCGGGAAAACCAATTGTTTCAACCAAAATTATAGATGTTGTAAGGGATTATAATTTATGCATAAGTCTGGTTGAAACGGCAGATGATTTTTGCGAAGCCATAAAATTTTTGTTTGATAAAACAGACAGACAATCTATGGAACTGGAATATTATAAAATCCTGAAAAAAACGTCGTGGAATTCAACGGCAGAAAAAATGGAATCTATCATTAAAAAATTTGCAAAATGAAACAAATAGACATTTTAATTATAGGCGCAGGAATTTCCGGTGCTGTACTTGCCGAACGGTATGCTTCTATTGGAAAAAAAGTTTTAATTATCGAGAAACGCGACCATATTGCAGGAAATTGTTATGATTACAAGGATGAAAATGGCATTTTGGTTTCTAAATATGGTGCGCATTTATTTCATACTAATGAAGAAGAAGTATGGAATTATGTCAACCGATTCTCTGACTGGTATCCGTGGGAACATAAAGTAATTGCCAGAGTTGAAGGTAAAACCGTGCCGATTCCTGTAAATATTACCACCATAAACAAGCTGTTTGGCACTTCTATTTCTAATGAAGAGGAAATGAAAATCTGGCTTGAAGAACATCGTTCGCCAATTGCAAAACCTTCAAATGGTGAAGAAGCAGTTTTAAGTCGCGTGGGACCTTTTTTGTATGAAAAAATGTTTAAACATTACACCAAAAAGCAATGGGATAAATATCCATCCCAATTAGATGCTTCTGTTTTAGACCGAATTCCGGTTAGGACCAATTTTGACGATCGTTATTTTTCTGATACTTATCAGGCATTGCCAAAAGGCGGTTACACACAATTATTTGAAAAAATGCTGGATCATCCTAATATCGAAGTTTTATTAGAAACAGATTATTTTGATGTAAAAGATCAGTATACCAATTATGAAAAACTTTTTTATACGGGACCTGTAGATCGCTTTTTTGAATTTAAACACAGTCTGCTGGAAAAACTGGAATATCGTTCGATCAACTTTGTAAGTGAAACAATTGATGCCGAATTCTTTCAGGAAAATTCTGTGGTAAATTATCCGGGAACTGAAGTTGATTTTACACGAATCATCGAATACAAGCATTTTGGAAACCAAAAATCGGAGAAAACTACTATTGTAAAAGAATTTACTGTAGATGAAGGAGAACCTTATTATCCGGTTCCGAATCCTCGAAATCAGGAAATTTATGCGCGTTATAAAGAAGAAGCTGACAAACTAATTGATGTTCACTTTGTGGGAAGACTCGCTAATTACAAATATTTTAATATGGATCAGGCTTTTAAAAACGCACTGGATCTTTTTACTGAATTAGAAAAAGAAAACAAACTCACTTATAAAACAGCTGTTTAGATGGAACCATTTACTACTTTTTTTATGGGAGGTTACGAATGTGCGGATCATATAAATCGTTCTGGCGAAAGAGTTAATCTCTTAAAAGAAACACAGCATGATATTCGCTTTTTTGATGATTATGAAGCTTTGGCCGACATTGGAATCAAAACCGTTCGCGAAGGTATTTGCTGGAGTTTAGTTGAAACTTCACCCGGCAAATTTGATTTCTCTACTGTTCTCAACAGAATGCAGGCCGCAGAAAGATTCGGGATTCAGCAAATTTGGGATTTGATTCATTTTGGCTATCCTGATGGAATTTATCCTACTCATCCTCATTTCTGTGACCGTTTTATAAAACTATGCGAAGCTTTTACGCTGTTTTATAAGGAATATTCAAAACAGCCTTTATTGGTTGTGCCCATAAACGAAATTAGTTTTTTGGCCTGGCATTCAGGTGACGTGAGAGGAACAGTACCTTTTGCGGTAAATAGCGGCTGGGATATTAAATACCATTTGTGCAAAGCTGCAATTTTAGGCATAAAAAAAATTAAAAATATCAATCCTGAAAGCTGCATTATTTTGGTTGAACCATTGGTAAAAATTCATTCTTCGAACAGCGATGATGTAAATTTTGCAATTGATTTGAATGAAAACCAGTTTCAGGCAATGGATATTATTGCCGGCAGGATGTGTCCTGAACTTGGCGGTTCTGAAGAATTTCTGGAGATTTTGGGATTCAATTATTATTGGAATTGCCAATGGAAAGTTAGCGGAGAGCCACTTGACTGGCCGGACAAAGAACAAAGAAGAATTCCGTTTTCAGAATTATTGCTGCTGGCCTATAACAGGTATCAAAAACCAATA
Source organism: Flavobacterium sp. MMLR14_040 (assembly GCF_033657265.1). Lineage (NCBI taxonomy): Bacteria > Pseudomonadati > Bacteroidota > Flavobacteriia > Flavobacteriales > Flavobacteriaceae > Flavobacterium > Flavobacterium sp. MMLR14_040. Next base: position 78,022 of record NZ_JAWVWO010000018.1, read on the forward strand.
TTTGTTTCAGAAACCGGACATTTTGGTTCTGGACGTGTTGAATGGGTAGAAGAGATAACGGAAGAATGTTTATTAGCCAAAAAAAGGGGTGTCGATTTAAGAGGAATCTGCATTTATCCTGTAACAGACCGACCGGATTGGGATGATTTAACGAAGTACTGTGACTGTGGCATTTGGGATCTCGACGAAAACAGAAATCGAATTCCGCACCAGCCTTACATTGATGCTTTAATAAAAGCACAACCAAAATTTAAGAAAAACTTTTTCAATCAATTTATTGATTTTTTAAATAATGTTTAATCAAAAAATATTTAAAATGGAATTAACGAAAAAAATAACCGGAATTACATTTAGTGCCTTTGATTTATTGCATGCAGGTCATGCTAAAATGCTCGAAGAGGCAAAATTACATTGTGACCATTTAATTGTGGGCCTGCAAACTGACCCAACAATTGACAGACCTGAGAAAAACAAACCCACGCAATCTGTCGTAGAAAGATATATACAGCTTAAAGCCTGCAAATTTGTAGATGAAATTGTTCCATATGCTACAGAGCAGGATCTTCAGGATATTCTTCAGTCATTTGCTATTGATGTTCGAATTATTGGGGACGAATATAAAGACACCAATTTTACAGGTCGTGAATATTGTGAAAAAGCCAATATAAAACTGGTTTTTAACAAACGCAACCACCGTTTTTCGAGCAGCGGGCTAAGAAGAGAAGTATACGAACGTGAATGTTTAAAATTGGTATAATTATGATACATCCAGATACAGAAGTACGCTTTATAAGCAAAGAAAAAGGATATGGTGTTGTGGCAACAAAACTAATTCCGAGAGGTACAATTACCTGGGTTCAGGACGATCTTGATCAGGTTTTTACCAAAGATCAGGTTACAAATATGAATCCGTTTATAAAAAAACATCTTGACACTTACTCTTTTACCAATAAAAACGGCGAAATGGTTTTATGCTGGGATAACGGAAAATTTGTCAATCATAGTTTTAAACCAAGCTGTTTTAGTACGCCTTATGATTTTGAAATTGCAATACGGGATATTCATCCGGGTGAAGAACTTACAGACGATTATGGTTATTTGAATGTTGAAAAACCATTTCATGTTATTGATGAAGATACCGTTAGAAAAACCGTTTATCCTGATGATATCCTTACTTTTCATGAAGAGTGGGATGCCTTAATCAGAGAAAATGTTCCTGAAGTACTAAAAGTTGAGCAATCGTTACGGGCACTTATTCCTGAAAAAACCTGGGATGAGTTTTTAACCGCTGTTTATCATCCCAATTTAATGAGATCAATACTTGAATGTCATTACCAACATGATGTTTCTGTAAAAAGTGCTTCTTAGTTTTATATTAATTTTTACAAACTAAAGTTTATCTTATGCCTTCAGAAAATGTTATAAAATGCAGTAAACTCATAGCCGCAAAAGGATGGAATATTGCTTTTGCAGAAAGTGCAACCGCAGGAAGAATGGCTGCGGAATTTTCTATGACTAAGGAATCAGGCCAAATATTGCGTGGCGGAATTGTATGTTATGAAGTATTTGTAAAGGAACAGATTCTAAATGTTCCTCACAGTATGATTGAAAAATGTACTCCGGAATCTGCAGAAGTAACCCAAATCTTAGCACAACAAGCTTCAAAAATATTCAATTCGAAAATTACGGCAGCTATAACCGGACTTACTACTCCCGGAGGAAGTGAAACCAAACAAAAACCCGTTGGAACTATTTTCTTTCACATTATAACTCCTGACAAAAAAATTAAGCACAAGCAAATATTTTTGGGTTCACCCGAAGAAATTGTCCTGCAGGCAATCGATAAAACCGCTGCCCTTATTGCGGAAAGTCTTTTCTAGTTTGATAAATAAAAAAACCTGTAATCTCTTAAAAAAGGTTACAGGTTTTTCTACTATAAAGTACACATGATGCTTATTCTTCTTCGTCTTGCGCATTTTCTTCGTCTGATGCTTCAAAATTGATGTTGTTGTAGGCAACTTCGGTTAAAAGCATGTCTGCTTCTTTTTCTTCGTCGAGGGTTTGCTGCAATAATTCTAGTGCATCATCTTCGCCCAAAGTCTGAGCAAAAGCAGCAAGTGTACCGTAAGTAGCAATTTCGTAATGTTCAATTTTTTGCGACGCACCAATAATTCCGGCATCGCGTACCGGACCTTGCTGAGTTTCCTGCATGATGCTTTCGCCTTCTTTAATTAATCCTTCCATTGCTTCGCATTTTTTGGCAGTTGCTTTTTCTCCAATAGACTCAAAAACCTGCTCCAATCGGCTTACTTGTTCTTCTGTAACAGTAATATGATCGTTAATAGTGTTTATAAGATTTTCAGAGGTAGCATTTTTGGCCATTTTTGGTAATGCTTTTGTCAAAGCTTTTTCTGCCCAGTAAATATCCTTAAGCGAATCTACAAATAATTCTCTCAAGCCTTCTGCTGCAGAAGATTTTGCTTTTACAGCTCTTCCTCGTGATTGTGTTCTGGTACTTTTAGTTTTAGTATCAGATGTACTAGTGTTTTTTGTCGTTTTCATAAATATATTTTTTTATAATTTATACTTTTTCAAAAATATATTTTGCACACTATCAGATTTTTACAAAATTATAATTCCGTTTTATAAAATTAGCACACTTCTTTGGTAGTATGTAGACATTGTATAAGTGACTGGTGCAATGTTGTAAAAATATAAGAAATAACTGTTATAATTTTGAGTAACAGGCATTATCAAAATGGCCTAAGATTTATTTATTTAAATTTTTTCTTTATGATACAAATATTAGACGCACCAGAAAATGTTGTTGCTTTTAGAGCTTTAGGCGAAGTAACAAAAGACGATTACCAAAGTATTATGGCACCTGCTGTAGAAAAATTGGTTGAGCGAATTAATGAAATCAACTTTTTGTTTTTAATCGATACTGACCTCGAAAATTTTACCGCTGCAGCATGGATGCAGGATGCAATGATTGGTTTAAAAAATTTGGGAAAATGGAACAGAGCCGCAATTGTTACTGATTCTGAAAGGGCAATTACTTTTACAAATGGTTTTAGCTACGTTGTTCCGGGAGAATTTAGAGGATACAAAAAAGAATCCTATCAAGAGGCCATGAACTGGGTTCAGGGCAATGACAAACAATAAATTATCTGAACATGGATGCAGATCAAATACTTTCTGATACCTCTAATAGATACTATCCGCTTCCGAAAAGAAAATGGAAATATTATCAGGAATGGCATGATACGCTTTTTTTTCATTGGAAAGTTCCGTCTGTTCAATTAGCAAAACATCTCCCGGACGGAATGGAACTTGATACATTTGATGATACTGCGTGGGTTTCGCTAGTTGCTTTTGAAGTAAAAAATATGACAATGCGAAATTTACCGGTATTGCCTTATATCTCGCATTTTCATGAAATCAACATTCGAACTTATGTTATTAAAGACGGAATTCCAGGAATTTATCTGTTTTCAATTGAAACTGATAAACTCATTGAAGTATTATTTTCGCGTCTTTTCATCGGACTTCCGTATAAAAAATCAGAAATTATCAGAACCAAAAAATCTTTGTTATCAGAAAATACCATTTCAAATTCATACTCAAATATTGAATATGAAAAATCAAATGTTCCATTAGAAAAAACAGAGCTTGATATTTGGTTAACCGAAAGACATGCCTTGTACGATGATTGTAATAGGTCTTTATGCAGATTTGATATACATCATAAAGAATGGAAACTGGAAAACCTAAACGCAAAAATTAATAAAATAAAATACAACGCAGGACACTATGGTTTAACTGTTTATCCGGATAAAATACAATATGCTGAAAAAATTGATGTTGTTTTATGGGGAAAAAAAACAGCTTAAACATTAATAACCTGTAAATTATATAATTACTGACACCTGTTTTTGTAAAATATTGATTTTAATGACTTTTATTTTAGTAATACTATAAACTTAAACTTAATATTATGAATAATTCAACCCAAAAAGACAAACAATATGAGGAGGAAGAAAGAAATACTCCCTTATATAATTCGGCAATGAATGATGAAAATCAGGGTTCGGATCCACGATTTAACGATTTGCAGGGCAGTCGTGAAAACGAGAGCGATTTTGAGAATGATGATGTAAATAATGACCTTGATAGGGATTATGATGAAAATCGAAGCGATGAAGGCAGCTTTGATCCTATTGACGAAGATGATCTTGAAGGAAACTCTGAGACTCTTCAAAACAGAGATAGTATTTTTGATCAGAATGATTCTTCTAAAAATGATATTTTAAAAAGAGATAATATACACGAAAATGATGATATTGATCCCTATTTTCAAAAGAATAGCAGTATTGCCAAGGATTTAGATGAAGAACTAAAAGATAACCCCGACAAAAATAAAAGAGATGAATATAGCATAAATAAGCCGGGTACTAAAGGAAATGAGTAGTAATAGAAAAAATATTATTCATTTCAAGGTTCTTTACTAATTCAAACTTTAAACAAAAGATATCAATTATGGTATCTTTTGTTATTTAGTTAAGGATTAAAAGCAATTTAATTCTAAAAGCAATTATTAAGATATGTTTCGTAATTTTATAAAGCTGATGAATTAAATCAGGCTTTAAGAACTATAGTTTAAATTATTTCAGGCAAAAAACAGAAAATCTATGAGCGTTATTATTGATAAAGAAGCAACTAAGAAAATATTGCCTGTTATTCTGGCAACTTCCATTTTTATGCAAATGCTTGATTCTACAATTCTTAATACTTCTATAACTGCTATTGCCAAAGATTTGCATGAATCGCCGCTGGAAATGCAAAATGCTATTATTAGTTATGTATTAACGTTGGCACTTTTTATGCCAGTAAGCGGTTTTTTGTCGGACAAATTTGGAACCAGGAAAATATTTATTTTTGCTTTAGTACTTTTTAGCCTTGGCTCTTTGTTTTGTGCCCTTTCTCAAAACTTAATGCATTTAGTTTTTGCCCGTGTTATTCAGGGTATTGGAGGAAGTTTAATGACACCTGTAGGGAAACTGGCGCTTATTAGAACATTTCCAAAAAATGAATTATTACAGGCAATGAATTTTGCTATTATTCCAGCTTTAATTGGACCCGTTTTAGGTCCGTTGATTGGAGGCTATATGGTCGATTATTTATCCTGGCACTGGATTTTCTTAATTAATATTCCCTTTGGTATTATTGGTATTATTTTAAGTTTAAAATACATGCCTGATTACAAATCTCCCATAATTGACTTTGATTTAAAAGGCTTTCTGATTTTTGCAGCCGCTTCACTCCTATTGTCAATTTCTTTAGAATTGTTTGGCAATACTGTTCGTTTATCTCCGGTTTTAGTTGTTTTAATGGCAGGGTTTTTAATGCTGTATTGGTATTATCGTCATGCCGCAAAAGATAATAATCCTATTTTTCCCTTAAACTTATTTCAGGTACGAACCTTTCGTGTGGGTATTGTAGGTAATTTAGCAACGCGTCTGGGTTTTAGTTCTATTCCTTTGCTATTGCCTATGATGATCCAGATTGCTTATGGTCAGTCGGCAGTAACCTCAGGATGGATTGTGGCACCTATGGCACTTACTGCGATGTTTGGAAAATCGGCAGTAATTAAAATTCTAAATACTTTTGGATATCGTAAAACTTTAATGGTCAACACTTTTATTATTGGTATATTAATTTGCGCTCTGGCTATTCCGTCAATTCATACTTCTATTTATTGGTACATTCCGATTATTTCTGTTTTGGGTTTCTTTAACTCCATACAATTTACTTCGATGAATTCTATTTCTATTGCCGATTTAAGGGTTTATCACACAAGCAGTGGTAATTCATTGGTTTCTGTAAATCAGCAATTAGCCATTGGTTTTGGTATTGCTTTCGGATTATTGGTACTCAAAATTTTTCAGGGAGATGTAAAACTCATTCATAACGAGATTCATAATGCCTTTCGCTACACCTTTCTGGTTGTTGGTTCTTTGACCATTCTATCCGGTTTAGTTTTTAGAAGGCTACATTCAAAAGACGGTGACAATTTAAAATCTACTGTTTAAATTTAGTATTTAGTCCAAATTTTAAAAACCGAATAATTTCATCATACAACTGATAACGGCTTTTTTCAAGGTGCATAACGTGAGTTCCTTTTTCGATAACCACATATTTTTTATAAGCGGCATTTTCCAGAGACGAAAATAATTTTCCAGCATCGATATTGTCAGGATATTGATCCCATTCACCCCGAATTACTAAAACAGCAGCTTTATATTGGCCGGGTCATAATATGATTTTCCGTGTAATAAATCTTCCACATCCTGCGATGGGCCTGCGGGAAAACGAATACTATCAGATTTAAATTTTACAACTAATGGATCAGATTTTAGCCAATTATCTCCCCAAACATTAAAAACTTCAGCCGCTAATTGACATTCTTTTTCTGATGGGGTTAAATTTTTCATTGAATTTATTCTTTCATCGGGCGTCATAGTTTCAAAAGAATATTCTATTTTTTGAGGTTTAGAAGCATCTTCCCTTTGGGTAATAGCTGCAAACAAAACCAGCTTAGCAACTTTATCGGGAAATTGTGAAGCATATAAAGCCGCTACAGATCCTCCCCAGGAATGGCCTACTAAATATACTTTTGTTTTTCCTGTTTTCTTTATAATAAAATTAACTGCTTTATCTACATCTTTATAAACATTCACCGCTTTTCCAACAGGTTTACTATTTACTAAATTTGTTTCCATTTCCTTATATCGGTCCGAATTTCCGTAACCTAAAAAATCTAGCGCATATACTTCATAACCACTGTCTGACATGCTATCAAGCATTGAATAATTATTCATTTTAAAACCAAAAGACAATGCAGACGGAAATGAAGAACCATGCAAAAACAGAATCGCATAATCGTCTAAAGGGACCTTTGGCTCTTGGTGAGTTATGCCAATTTTTAATCCCGAAACATGGCTTTCTATCTTGAGTACTTGTAAATCATTCATCTTTTTATTTTTAAAATTTTCACTATTATTCTGGGCATTGATTAAGCTTGTCAATAATACCAAAGCAAGGGTTGTAATTCTATTATTTTTCATCCTGTTCTTTTATGAATGCAAAGTTTAAGAATCATTACTAACAACACTTCATTTTATACTTAACTATGGGTGTAAGTTTGATGAAAAAGAAAAAATATCAGAATTGTTATTGAGCATAAAAACCTCGGTGTTCAAAGCCGAAAAACGTGATTAATATTTTGATTCAAAAAAATAAACTGACTCAATAGAAAATAATGAGAAAATTTCCATAATTTAACTCTCTCAATATTTAAAATCAATAAATAATTAAACAGATAAGAAATGAAAAAATTAAGCGTACTTACATTAGCAGCGGTTACTTTATTTTTAGCGTCATGCGGAAAAAAATCTTCTAACGAATCAACAACAGCTGCAGAACAAGAGGTTGCAGAAAAAAAAGGCGAAGTTTTAGCGGTAAATTTAGAGACCTCTAAAGTAGACTGGAAAGCCTTTCATAAAGGAGGTTTTGCTCCTCGTTGGGGAACTCTTAGCCTTACATCGGGAGAAATTTCAGTTGAAGGCGGAGAACTTACAGCAGGTGATTTTGTTATAGATATGAAGTCTATTAAAGTAGATCCGGCATCTGTAACAGAAAAAGACAAAAAATATTCTGAATTGGAGGCTCACTTAAAAGGTGCAGATTTTTTTGATGTAGAGAAAAATTCAACGGCTACTTTTAAAATCACAAAAGTTGCGGCATTAGATCCTGCTGCTAAAGATGCAATTGAAGGCGCTAATAAAACAGTAAGCGGTAATCTTACCTTAAAAGGAAAAGCAGTAAATGTTACTTTCCCGGCAAAAGTTACTGTTGCAGAAGGAAGTGCATCAATTCAGGCTAAATTTACTGTTAACCGTACAGACTGGGATATCAAATTTGGAGCTTCTGAAGCTGATCCTGCAGAATGGATGATCAGTAAAGATATTGAGATTGGTATTGATGTAAACGCAGCAAAAAAATAACAACAGATCATTATCCTTGATACAAAAAGCCCTTCTTAAAATACAGAAGGGCTTTTTAATTTTAAATTAATTTCACCATTATTGACTGGAATTTTTGTTAAACCAGACAATATAGGCATCAACCGCTTTTTGAAGAAACTCCTTAATTTCTTCTTTCTGAATATTCCCTTGTTCATCAAAAAGTTCATTTACTTTGGTAAGATAAACTTCAGGCTGCTGCATAACAGGCACATTCAGAAAAACCAAACTTTGTCTTAAATGATGATTAGCACCAAAGCCAGAAATACTACCTGGTGAATTGCTAAAAACGGCTCCCGGTTTACCGTCCCAGACACTTTTCCCGTAAGGGCGCGAACCCACGTCCAATGCATTTTTTAAAACTGCGGGAACGGATCTATTGTATTCTGGTGTTATAAAAATAGCACCATCAATTGCTTTTACATCATTTCTAAAAATAGTGTAGGATTCCGGCACTTGATTTTCATCATCAAAATCCTGATTATAAAGCGGCAAATCACCCAGAGAAATTATTTTAAACTCAAATCCTGCAGGTGCCATTGCTGCAACCGCTTTAGCTATTTTTCTTGAAAATGATTCTTTACGCAAACTTCCTGCGAAAAGTCCAATTACTTTGTTCATAATTATACGTTTTTAATTATAGTTACCACAGCTTTTGCAGTATAGTATTCTTTAAATAACTATTAATTGATTACTAATCTTTGGTTATATAATAAAGTTAATCAAAAAAGCAGACTGGTCTAAATAAAGAACTCATAAAATTGACGTAAAATTCTTAAGATTATAAATCTAAAACATCTTATTTTTTTATTAAAAATCAATACATATCTCCTAAAATCCCTTTATTCCTACAAAAATCATTCACTACCCAAACCACTACATTTTGTTAATATTGAGTTAACACCAGGCGCCTTCAATCTCCTAATTTTGCCAAAAAATTAAACCAATATAAAACATTAGATGAAAAAAATTATTTTTATTTTAATTATTTTACTCTCGACTTTAGGTCATGCTCAAGTTACGAGTTCTGCCATGTCTGGGATTGTTAGATCAAATAAGGGAGAAGCTCTTCCTGGGGCAACAGTAGAAATTGTTCATAAACCAACAGGAACAAAATACTTCTCGACTTCTGATTTTGATGGTGGATACGCGACACAAGGTTTGAGACCAGGAGGTCCTTACACAGTTAAAGTAACTTATATTGGTTACAAAACAACAGAAATAACAGACATTAATGTCGGTTTAGGTAATAACCTGACTATAAACATTACTATTGATGAAGAACAAAATGCGCTTCAGGAAGTTGTGGTTTCTACAAAATCAAAAGGAAATTTTAATAAAGGAAGAACTGGTGCTTCGCAACAGTTTTCAAATAGAGAAATAGCTGCGGTTCCGGTATTAGGAGCTCGTTCAATTAATTCTGTTACAAAATACAATGCTAATGCCGGTGCTAACGGAACATTTGGCGGACAGGATTCAAGATTAAATAATTTTACTATTGACGGTTCTGTATTTAACAATGGATTTGGTCTTGGATCAGATTCACAAGCCGGAGGCAGAACAGGTTCGACTGCAATTTCATTGGATGCAATTGAACAGTTACAAGTAAACATTGCTCCGTATGACATTCGTCAATCTGGGTTTTTAGGTTCAGGAATTAATGCCGTAACAAGAAGTGGAACAAACGAAATTGAAGGATCTGTTTATACTTCGACGAGAAATAATAAAAAAGATTTTATCGGTACTCACGCCGGAGATGTTACAATTAAACCCGGTAAATTTGAAGAAACGATCTGGGGAGCTCGTATTGGAGCGCCAATTATCAAAGATAAATTATTCTTTTTTGGAAATTTTGAAACTATCGATAATGTAAGTCCTGCAACAAACTGGACATCTACAGGTTCTCCACAACCAAGTGGTCAGGTTTCTCTTCCTACCTATACTGAAATGCAGACTCTTTCTAACTTTATGAAAGATAAGTTTGGGTATGATACCGGTGCATGGGAAAACTATGATTCATCAAAAGAATCAAAGAAATTCTTAACGAGAATTGACTGGAATATCAATGACAATCATAAACTTACTGCTCGTTATGTGTTCCATAATTCATCTTCGGATCAGTTAACTTCTAACTCAAATTCATTAGGTTTTGGTAACAGAACTAATAGTGCATTAGCAATGTCATTCAAAAATAGTGGTTATACAATTTTAGATAACACAAGATCTATTGTATTAGAATTGAATAGTAAATTAAGTAATTCATGGTACAATAACTTTATTGGAGGTTATGACAAACAAATTGAAGACAGAGGTTTAATTGGTGGTGGTTTATTCCCAACAATTGATATTAAACAAGGTACTGCAACTTATATTTCGGTTGGTTTAGATCCTTTTACTCAAGGTAACAAACTATCTTACTCAACATTACACTTTACAGATAATTTGACTAAAACTATTGGAAAACACTCCTTAGTATTGGGTGCAAACTTTGAATATTTCAAATCCAGTAACTTGTTTTTCTCAGGATCAAACGGAGTTTACGTTTTTAACTCTTTAAATGATTTTTATGCTTCTGCAAATGAATCTCTTGCAAATGGCGGTGCACCATCAACCACAATTAGTACTATGCCTAATAAAGTTCAATTTAAATATTCTGCTTTACCTGGAGGTGCTGAACCAATGCAAATACTAAAATCTAACAAATTAGATTTATATGCTCAGGATGAAATGAAATTGAGCGACAAATTTAAATTAACTGTTGGTTTAAGAGCTTCAAGAATATGGTATGCTGATACAGCATTAGAAAACCCAACAGTTACTGCTATGACTTTTGCTGATGGTGAAAAATTCAATACTAGTTCAATGCCGGATGCAGCAATCTTATTTGAACCCAGAGTTGGTTTCAACCTTGACTTAAATGGTGATGCTTCAACAATTGTTCGAGGAGGTTCAGGAGTATTTACTGGTAGATCTCCAGGTGTATATTTATCAAACCAAATTGGAAACAACGGTGTTCTTACTGGTGTTGTAGATGTTAGTGGTGCTGATGTATATACAAAGGGATATGGTTTTACAGCTAATCCAGCACAATATTTTACTCCACCTACACCTACATCTCCATCAACTTATGACTTGTCATTTAATAAGAAAAACTTCAAATCTCCTCAGGTTTGGAAAACTACAATGGCAGTTGATCAAAAACTTCCTTTTGGATTCACAGGTACTGTTGAAGGTATTCTTCAAAAAAATATTAATGCGATCACTTATTACAATGCTAACTTTGATGCTCCGGTTGGAACATTTAGCGGTACCGACAACAGACCAAGATATTCTCGTAATGATAACGGAACACGTGTAAACGATAATGTTTCAAACGGTATCGTTTTAGCAAACTCTGATGAAGGATATTTTTATTCTACAACATTTAAATTAGAATATCCTTATCAAAGAGGACTTTGGGGATCATTCGCCTACACACACTCTAACGCAACAGATTTAATGTCGCCGGGTTCAGTAGCATCTGGTTCATGGACAAGTGCAAGATCTGTAAATGGAAATAATGATTTGGATGTTTCTAATTCAAACAACAATACACCAAATCGTTTAGTTGGAGTTATTGGTTACAGAATTGAATATGGTAAAGGTCTTGGGGGCGCAACTTCTATTAACTTAGGTTATATTGGAGAACAAGCTAGTCCATTTACTTATACTTATAGTGGAGATATGAATGGAGACAGAATTAGTGGTAATGATTTACTTTATGTACCAAACAGCGCAAGTGAACTTACGTTTGCTCCTCTTGTAGTATCCAGTACAGTAAATAATGTTACAACTTCAAGAACTTACTCACAAGATGAGCAAAGAGCTGCGTTTGATGCTTACATCAATCAGGATAAATATTTACGTTCAAGAAGAGGTCAATATGCTCAAAGAAATGAATCTACCTTACCAATGTTGCACAGATTAGATTTATCTATCTCTCAGGACATATACATCAAAATAGCCGGTAAAAAGAACACTTTTCAATTTAGAGCTGATATCCTGAACTTTACAAACATGGTAAATAAGGATTGGGGATTATCACAAAGAGCAACAAATCCAAATGTTTTAGCTTATTCTAATACAACAGCTGCAAATGTGCCTATCTATACTCTTGCTACACAAACAGATCCTAATGGAAACAGATATTTAATTAAAGATACTTTCCAAAAGAACTCTTCAACATCTGATGTTTGGCAAGCACAATTTACACTTAGGTACATATTTGGCAACTAAAATATTTTTTACAAATAAAATAGAACCAAAATAATTATTAAACGACATTGACTTTTAGTTAATGTCGTTTTTTATTGGAAAGAATTAAAAAATTTGATTTCCATCTTCCCTCTACCGCTTCAAGAGCATCTTTTATAGAAAGCATTGCTTTAGTGCATCAACCTTTTGAGATCGTATCGTTAATTACCTAAATCCTGCAATATCCAAATACGATTATATAACAAGAGATTTTAAAAAAAGAATTAAATTTAGACTTACTTAAAAATACAATTATGAAAAATTATTTAATTCTTTTACTATCAATTCTCGTTTTTTCATGTCAACAAAAAGAAACCAAGGAAACTGCTGTTGAAACCTCAGACACTATTTTCGCGAAAAAAAATAAGGAGGAGAAAAAAGAAGAGAACAAACAAATAGACGATACTATTTTTATGAATTTTGCGAATGACAAAGGCTTGTACACAGCTGAAGGCTCTTTAGATTCTATTCATCCTAAAATATATGTCAAATTTAAAAATGAAGATTTAGGCGAATTGAATGCAAAGATCATTCCGTCTACCGGCAAAGGAAACATTCGTTTCAACCAAATTATTTTTCCCGATAAATCGTCAGATGGTCCGTTTGGAATGGATTTAAAAATTCAACTTAAACAAAAAGGAAATCATATCCTTGTAATTGGACATTCGCAAATGGCGGATAATCCTTTTTGGGGTAAATTTGAAGTACAGCTTGAAAATAAAAAAGAATAATCTAAAAAAAGTCCTAATGATAATTAGGACTTTTTTATGGCTAAATTTAAAAGCTATTTTTCTGCAACCTTATATAGATTTACTTTTAAACACGGTTAATTTTTCTCTCATCATATCATTTATAGTATTTGAAATGCCACCCATTCCAAGACCCGATGCATCTCTGCCTCCAAAGGGCATCCAATCTACTCTAAAGGCAGTATTATCATTAATCATAACTGCGGTAGCGTTTAGTTTTTTGGCCGTACTCAAAGCAATATCAATATTCTTTGTAAAAACCGCTGCCTGAAAATGAACATCCAAAGCGTTGGCTTTATTTATTGCTTCTTCCCTATCTGTAAAAGGATAAATACAAACAACAGGGCCAAAAATCTCGTTAGTCGATACTTTAGAATCTTCTGAAGGATTCAACAGAATTGTCGGTTCAAAACAAGTATCTGAAATTCTTTTTCCTCCCGTAATTAATTTAGCGCCATTTTCAATAGCCTCATTAACCCATTCCTCAATGCGGTTAACTTCTTTTGGAGTTATAAGCGATCCGACATCTGTAGTTTCCTTAAACGGATTTCCAACAATTAATTTATTAGTTGCCTGCGAAAACTGTTCAATAAAACGATCACAAATTTCCTCATTTACATAAATTTTCTGAACCGAAACACAAACCTGGCCTGCATGATAAAATCCTCCTTTTACCAAATCAGGAATCATTTCGTTAAAATCAGCATCGCTCTCCACAATTACAGGAGCAGCCCCACCATGTTCTAAGGCACATCTCGTTCCCGGCGGCAATTTGCTTTTTAGGGACCAGCCTACTTTTGCTGAACCTATAAAAGAGAAAAAACCAACTCTTGGATCTGTAACCAATAATTCTGCTGTTTCATTATCACATAACACCACTTGCAGCCATCCTTCGGGCAAACCGGCTTCTTTTAAAATATCGGCCAATGCAAGACCAGATAAGGGTGTATTACTTGATGGCTTAAATATAACAGGACAACCGGCTGCAACGGCAGTCGCAATTTGATGTACCGCTAAATTTAATGGGTGATTGAATGCACTAACTGCGACAACAACACCAATCGGGTCTTTCGATGTAAAAGCAATTCTGTTTAAAGAAGCTTCAGTAAGCCCCATTGGGATTTGTTCTCCTCTTATTTGAGATATATGTTCTGCTGCTAATTTTACACCTTTGATGGCTCTAACTATTTCCGCTTTTGAATCTTTATAGGGTTTTCCGCCTTCGCTTATTGCCAAATGAATCAATTCCTCACTTCTTTCACTCATTATCGAAGCTGCTTTTTCTAAAATTTCAATTCTTTTAAAAGCCGGAATCCAGTTTGATTCATCCTTAAATAAATCCTGAGCAGTATTTAATATAGTGTCGATTTCATTTTTACTTATCAGTGGTAACTCTTTTACAAGGCTTTGATCATATGGGAATATTATTTTTGTGGTGTTTTCCATAATTATTTTTTTAAGGCATAAACTCTTTGAAGCGGTTCATGATATGTACTTTAAATTTAATCAAATTATCAATGAAGACAACTACTTAATCCTCAATTTGAGTTAAAATTTTAAAAGCGTTGTTAAAAAAATCTCTCTGTTTTCTAATAAAGGAACAATTTTACCTATAACCAAATCTTGAAAATAAGATGAATTTCTGTGTGCTGTCACAGCTTCTTCATTAATATATCCTTCAAATAATATAAGTGTATTTTTATCTGTATTGCTTTGATGAATTTTATAAAACAAATTGCCTTCTTCTTTGATGCTTTCGTCATGCACTGCTTTTAGTAAATGCAAGACGTTTTCAATCTGACCTTCTTTTACTTTCCATGTAGCAAAAACATGAACTGGGTTTTGATTTTCCATTTTGATTTTTTTATATTATAATATTTATTTTAAATTGTATGAACCTTCTTTTTTTCTGAAGAAGATCCATACAATTAGTTTCCTTATTTTTTAGGCGATTCTAAAATGACAATCATTTTTTCCGCTACTCCTTTTGCCGAAGCAGGATTTTGTCCCGTAACCAGATTACCATCAGCAATACTGTGAGCTGACCAAACTGCAGCTGCGTGAAATTTTGCTCCTTGTTTGCTTAATGCTGTTTCTAACAAAAATGGTACATCTGCGATAGCATAACCTCGTTCTTCTTCATCTGTAAAAGATGTTATGTTTTTACCATTTACAAGATAAGATCCATTGCTTAATTTCACATTTAATAAGGATACCGGACCGTGACAAACAGCACCAACAACTGCATTTCGTTCGTAGGTTTCTTTAATTACTTTTTTAAGAAGTTCATTTTCCGGCATATCAACCATCGGTGCTAATCCGCCCGGTACAAAAACGGCATCGTATTTACTAACATCGACAGTTGATAATTTAACAGCCTTCTGCATATTTTCCCATCCTTTTCCTGTTAGAAAAATAAGATTATCAGGATCATTTGCCAAATTTAGTGCATCTAAATATGGAGTATCTCCCGTTAGGCTGGCAAAATCTATTTGATAATTTGCTCTGTCAAATTCAGCATAAGGGTGTGCTACTTCAGGAAGAAATGTTCCTGTTCTTCTGTTGTTTGGTCCAATTGCATTGGCATTAGACACAATAATTAAAATTCTCTTTTTCATTGTGGATTCTTTTTTAGGTGTTGCTGTTTGTTTTACTGATGTGTTTTCCTTTTTACTTTGTGCATTCGAAGAAAAAAAGGCAATTGGGATCAACTCATATTGTTGTGGGGAAATATTAAAATGACGATTTTTGTATTTTAAAATTAAGTAGAAATGCAGGATTCTTTTATCGACCTTCTCAAGTTATTATTACCA
>NZ_JAWVWO010000019.1:0-92520 GCF_033657265.1 Flavobacterium sp. MMLR14_040
TAATTATTTATAATAATTCAAATTTTTAGCTATATTTGTCTAGTAACATTTAAAAATAAAAATTATGAAAAATATACAAATTGTATCAGGAATTGCATTAATTGCACTAGGTTTCGCGTCATGTAAAGATGAAAAACAGGAACAGGCTAAAAAAACAATCGACTCATATGTAACATATGTAGATTCAGTAAAAAATGTGGCGGCAGATGATTTAAAAGCCGATTGGAAAGATGTTGAAGCTGAATACAATAGAAGAGCAGAAAATGCACAATTGGCTCTTGCAGATATTAAAGATAATGCAGCAGAGACTGAAAGAATAAATGCCAGTAAAATGAAATATGAAGAATTTAAAACCGGAATGGCAGCAACGCTTGCACCTCCTGTAAGTGCAAAACAACAATTACGTAATGCGTTGTTTGGTGAAGGAAAAATTGGTGATGATATGAGTTTTGCCTGGGTAAATGCTCAAAATATTCATAGTGTGTATCAACAATTTGTACATACTGTAGAAGATAATAAAGATAGTTATTCTCGTGAAGACTGGGATGAAATTAAATTGATGTATGAAGCGCTTGACAGCCGTAAAAATACAGTTGAAAAAGAAGGACTTTCATCTGAAGATAACAGAAAAATTGCAGGTTTAAAAGTAAAATTTGCTCCAATGTACACTGTTAACAGAATGGGGGCTAAATCTGAAGAAACTGCTGAAGCAAAAAAATAGGTTATTAGTTTAAATTCGATTTGAAAATGGCAATCAGAAATGGTTGCCATTTTTTTATGCTCTAATTACAAAATGCTCTTTTTTCTGTTCCCTTCTAAAGAAAACAAATCCCCATTGAAAAGTATCAATGGTTACAATTACTTTTGGATGATTTTTTATAATTTCCCAGGCTTCTTCCATTTCTGCTGACCAATGAATATCATCAAAAATCCAAACAGAATCGTTGTCAATTGTTGGTAATAAAAGATCGAAATAAGCTAAAGTTGCTTTTTTAGAATGATTACCGTCGAAATATATCAGATTGTAGATTGTAGATTGTAGATTTTCAGAAATTAAAAAAGATTCAAATTCTGAAATTATATTTTCAACATTTGTACAATCAAATTGATTTAATTGATTTTGTGCCACATTTGCTGTTTGAGGGCAGCCTTCTAAAGTGATCACTTTTGCTTTTGGATTTCCTAAAGCCAAAGCAGAAGTTGCCAAGCCCAAAGAAGTTCCAATTTCAAGAATATTTTTTGGTTGAAAATAATTAGTAACTCTAAATAATAATTCAGCTCTTTTTGGAGAAATTCCGGCAGTTGATGCAATTTTTGAAATATGTCTTTTATTCGACTTAAAAACTCTTGAGCCAGCGCCAAAATCTGTGACTTCGATAAAATTTTTATTTCGAAGAAGAGATTTTCTATAGTTTTTTAAAATAGAATATTCTGGTTTCGATTTTTTATCATAAAAACATTTCGTCAATAAATTAAATACAAACGGCGAATGAACGGCATGTTCATTTTTAGAATGCCAGAGGAATTTGATGTATGATTTAATTTGAAATAGCATTTTAAAAAGTTTTCAGTCGCAGTTTCAGTTTTCAGTTCAATTCGTTGAATTATATGTTGCAGCCAAATTTGCCTGGATTATTTATAATGTAATTTATAAGTTTTCCTATTTCGTTGCTTTTGTAATTTAAATTGTCAAAAGTTTCCTGATTGATATATTTGCATTGAAGAGAAAAATCTAACCAAACATTTGTTTCAGAATTTTCAGCGTCACTATCTGTTAACTTACTTATAAAATGATTTACATATCTTCTTTTTCGATATGATTCAGCAATATTAGCCGAAACACTTCTCGATGATCTTCTTATCTGATCAGTCAGTGAATATTTTTCTTCTTTTGGAAAATTTTTGACAGTTCAAATATTTCCAATGCAAGCTCAAATGATTTTTTATAAGCCAATAGTTCTTTAAAATCCATGTTTAATTTTTTTGCAAGGATAATAAAAAAAGAAAGAAAAAGACTGCTTTATAAAAAGTTTATTGTAAAGTAAAAACTGAAAACTGAAACTGAGACTGAAAACTAAATATTATCCTTCTATTTTAGCAGAAAGATCAAACCAACGTTCTTCTTTCTGGTCAATTTTATTAATGATATTTTGTAATTCGTTGGCTTTTTTCTCAATATCAGCATCAGCTACTTTTCCATCAGAGAATAATTGTTCGATTTTAGTTTTTTCGATTTCTAAATCTTTAATTTCTCTTTCCAGTTTTTGATATTCTTTTTGTTCGTTAAAAGTTAAATTTCCTGTCGGATTATTTTGTTTCCAATCTTTCTTTTCGGCTTTGTTTTCTTCTTTTTGAGCAACATCGGCACTATCTTCATAAGCTCTAAAATCAGAATAGTTTCCTGGGAAATTTTCGATTTCACCATTTCCTCTAAAAACAAATAAATGATCTACAATTTTGTCCATAAAGTAACGGTCGTGAGAAACTACCAATAAGCATCCCGGATAATCTAAAAGGAAACTTTCAAGTACATTTAATGTTACAATGTCCAAATCGTTTGTTGGCTCATCCAGAATCAAAAAGTTCGGATTCTGAATCAAAACGGTACATAAATACAAACGTTTTAATTCTCCACCACTTAATTTTTCGACAAAATCGTATTGTTTTTTAGCATCAAAAAGAAAACGCTCCAACAATTGTGAAGCCGAAATCATTCGACCTTTTGCCAGCGGGATAAATTCTCCGTATTCTTTAATAATATCAATTACACGCTGATTCGGTTTTGGGTTGATTCCGCTTTGCGTATAATAACCAATTTTTATAGTATCTCCTTTTACGACACGACCACTATCAAGCGGAAGGGTTCCGGTAAGTAGATTTAAGAAAGTTGATTTTCCGGTTCCGTTTTTACCAATAATTCCAATTCGTTCTCCACGCTGAAAATCGAAACTAAAATTGTCCAGAATAACGTGATCCTTAAATTTTTTAGAAATTTTGTGAAGCTCGATAATCTTGCTCCCCATACGTTCCATATTAATTTCAAGTTCGACTTTGTTTTCGCGACGACGACTTTGCGCTTTTTCTTTAATTACATAAAAATCATCCTGACGTGATTTAGATTTTGTCGTTCTAGCTTTTGGCTGACGGCGCATCCATTCTAATTCTTTTACAAATAAGTTTTTAGCTTTGTCAACGCTGGCATTTTCAGAAGTAATTCGTTCTTCTTTTTTCTCTAAATAATAAGAATAATTTCCTTTGTATTGGTATAATTTTCCGTTGTCCAATTCGATGATTTCATTGCAAACACGTTCTAAAAAGAAACGGTCGTGCGTAACCATAAACAACGTAATGTTTTCTTTGGCAAAATAACTTTCCAGCCATTCGATCATTTCAAGATCTAAGTGGTTGGTTGGCTCATCCAGAATCAATAAATCAGGGCGATTGATCAAAATAATCGCCAATGAAAGACGTTTCTTTTGTCCACCTGAAAGATTTTTCACTTTAAGTTTAAAATCTTCGAGTTTTAATTTGAATAGAATTTGCTTGTATTGCGTTTCAAAATCCCACGCATTATGCTGATCCATTCCGTCAAAAGCTTTTTGATATGCTTCTTCATCGTCTGGGTTTTCAAGCGCTTTTTCGTAGGCTTCGATTATTTTTAAAGTTTCATTATCCGAAGCAAAAATGCTTTCTTCAATCGTAAGTTCTTCCTGCAAATTATTATCCTGAGAAAGAAATGCCATTCTGATTCCTTTTCTCAAAACAACTTGTCCTGTATCAGGTTCGTCCAAACCATTAATAATACTCATAATAGTTGTTTTTCCAGAACCATTTTTGGCAATAAAAGCTATTTTTTGGTCTTTATTAATACCAAATGAGATGTTGTCAAATAAGGTTCTTTCACCAAAAGACTTCGAGATATTTTCGACAGATAAGTAATTCACTTTGTAAAATATGAGTTATAAATTATAAGTTCTGAATGTTTTACAAAACAGAACTTTTTTGCAAAAGTAAGTTATTATATCTCGATTTGCGAATTATTTATGGAGATAGGAATTCAATATTGGGCTTAAATCAAAATAATGAATTTGTTGCGGAGTATTTAAAACAGGTTTTCGAATCAGAGATTCATTTGTTAAGTAATAATGTAAACCATCTTTTGTGGCAATTCCTTCGATTTGATGAAAAGAAAGTTGAAGTTCAATTTTTCTTTTATTACCAGATAGGAAATCATGATTTTTAAAGTCATATAATAAATATAAAAAAGATTTTCCCATTTTTGAATATCCGCAAAGTGCAATCAGTTTTTTATCCTCTATATAAGTGGCTCCTGTTACTAATCCTTTAATGTCGAGACTGTCTTTGAATTGCGCAATATAGTTTCCGGATTGTTTTGGTAAAACATAAATACTGGTTTTTGTAGATTTCCATTGTTTGGTAAACAAGTAAATACTGTCTTTTGATACAATAAAAGCCTCACAATCAAAATTTGTTGTGTTATGTTTTTTTAAACTGAAATCATTCTGGTCAGAATACTTAAATGAAATAGTTTCTATAATTGGATTTCCTTCTAAAAATGATTTTTTTTCTATTTTTAAAATATGCAAATCAGTTCGGTTTCCGGAATAATTATTACCAAAATCGCCAATATATAAATAGGAGCTATCTTGGGATATTTCTTCCCAGTCATGATTTACAACTTTGTGTAAAATAACTTTCTTCTGAATTTTTCCTAAAGAATCTAACGCGTAAATTGTTTTATCATGGTCATCATTATGCGTCCATAATAAATTATCAAAAGCAATTATTCCTGATGTTTCTTTTATCGAATCGCTTAGTTTAATAGAGTATTGAGATCGTATTTTTATACTTTTATACAAACAACTTCCGTCATTTTCTACGGCCATCGGGTTAAAATTCTTGGAAAAAGAGTCCATACATCCGATAATTTGACCGTTTGTCGATGAAAAAATCAAAAATAAATAGAATGTTAATGTTTTCATTATTAGGTTTCTACTTTTTATTTTAAATATAAATGAAAAATAATTATAATTTTTTTATTTTTTTTCTGTTTGTAAGAATACGATGTTTTTTATTTATAGTGTATTTTTTTTTAGATAAAATTATGATAAATAAAAATATTACGTTTTAATTATATCAAAATAAGGCATTTCCTTCATTTTGATTTTTTATGGCAATTTTCATGTATTATTTTTGCAAGAAAATAATGCGTATATTAGTCATAGAATTGAATTATTTATTTGATTTTTAGTAAATTGACATCTATATATTTAAGGATTGTCTTTTTTTTGAAACCTTCTTACAATTTCTAGCTCATGGCAAATGTGAGTTGGAATAGCGAAGCTGTACAAAGAGGTTATATAATTAAAATTCTATTAACTAAAAAAATGTAAAATTATGAAAGTAGGAATCACCTTTAGTGCTTTTGATTTATTGCATGCCGGTCATATTAAAATGCTGGAAGAAGCTAAACAGCAATGTGACTATTTGATAGTAGGTTTGCAAACGGATCCGACGTTGGATCGCCCGGAAAAAAATCGTCCAACACAAACAGTTGTTGAGAGATATATTCAGCTGAAAGGTTGTAAATTTGTAGATGAAATAGTTCCCTACGCAACCGAACAAGATTTAAATGACATCTTAACATCTTTTAAAATTGATGTCAGAATTTTAGGTGATGAGTACAAAGAGAAGGATTTTACCGGACGTACTTATTGCGAAGAAAAAGGCATAGAATTATTTTATAATGTACGCGATCATCGTTTTTCTAGTAGTGGCTTGCGAAAGGAAGTAGCTTTTAGAGAATTATCAATAGCTAAATAATTTTTGAATATACGAATGAATAAAAACACGAAAATTTATATTGCAGGCCATAAAGGTATGGTCGGAAGTGCCATCTGGAGAACTTTATCAGAAAATGGATTTAGTAATTTAATTGGTGCTTCGAGTAAAGAATTAGATCTTAGAAATCAACAGGCAGTTCTTGATTTCATCAAAAAAGAGAATCCTGAAGTTATTATTGATGCTGCGGCACGTGTTGGCGGAATTTTGGCAAACAATGATTTTCCATATCAATTTATTATGGAGAATATGCAAATTCAGAATAATTTAATAGACTCTGCATTACAAAATGACGTTGATAAATTTATTTTTCTGGGTAGCTCTTGTATATATCCAAAATTAGCTCCACAACCATTAAAGGAAGAATATCTGCTTACAGATACTCTTGAACCAACAAATGAGTGGTACGCTATTGCGAAAATTACAGGCGTAAAAACATGCCAGGCAATTAGAAATCAATTCGGGAAGGATTATGTAAGTCTTATGCCCACAAATTTATATGGGACATATGATAACTTTGATTTAAACACTTCTCATGTTTTGCCTGCCATGATAAGAAAATTTCATGAAGCAAAAGAAAATAATCACGCACCGGTAACCCTTTGGGGAAGTGGTTTACCGATGCGTGAATTTTTATTTGTAGACGATATGGCCAAAGCAGTAGTTTTTGCCTTAGAAAATAAATTACCGGATTATCTATATAATGTCGGAACAGGCGAAGATTTGACAATTAAAGAATTAGCAGAAATAATTCAGGAAATTACAGGTCACAAAGGTGAAATTATTTGGGATTCCACAAAACCGGATGGTACACCCAGAAAATTGATGGACGTTTCTAAAATGCATGAATTGGGATGGAAACATCAGGTTGATTTAAAAGATGGTATTCAAAAGACATACAACTGGTTTTTAGAAAATACAGAAAGTTTTAAACAAGTAAAGTTGAAGTAAGGAATTTCGAGAATAAAGTATAATCTGCTTAGGACTCTCAATTCATAACTTATAATCATAAAATATAACTCAAATCTATGAGCACACAAAAAGTAGCACTTATAACAGGGATCACTGGTCAGGACGGATCGTATTTAGCTGAATTATTATTAGAAAAAGGATATCAGGTACACGGAGTTAAAAGACGTGCCTCTTCTTTTAATACACAAAGAATTGATCATATCTATCAGGACCAACATGAGGTACATGTTAATTTTAAGTTACATTATGGTGATTTGACTGATTCAACTAATATTATAAGAATAATTCAGGAAGTACAACCTGATGAGATTTATAATTTAGGAGCTATGTCTCATGTAAAAGTATCTTTTGATTCTCCTGAATATGTGGCTAATGTAGATGGAATAGGTACTTTGAGAATATTAGAAGCAGTAAGGATTTTGGGACTATGTGAAAAAACCAGAATTTATCAGGCTTCGACTTCTGAGCTTTATGGAGGGATGACAGAAAATAAAAATGAGAAGGGATTTTATGATGAGAACTCACCATTCTATCCTCGTTCTCCATATGGTGCAGCTAAGATTTATGGTTTTTGGATTACTAAAAATTACCGTGAGGCCTATAACATGTTTGCTTGTAATGGTATTTTATTTAATCACGAGTCTCCAAGACGTGGTGAAACTTTTGTTACACGTAAAATCACCATGGCAACGGCAGCTATTGCAAAAGGGAAACAAGAATGTCTTTACCTTGGGAATCTAAATTCACAAAGAGATTGGGGGCATGCTAAAGATTACGTGGAAGCGATGTGGAGAATTTTGCAGCAAGAGGTAGCTGAAGATTATGTAATAGCCACAGGTGTAACAACATATATAAGAGATTTTGTTATCATGGCTTTTGCAGAAGTTGGAATAGAACTGGATTTTGAAGGAGAAAATGAAAACGAAGTAGCTAAAATCGCAGCATGTAATAATCCTTTATATCAACTAGAAAAAGGAAAGGTAGTAGTGCGTGTAGATCCGGAATATTACCGACCTACAGAAGTGGATCTTCTAATTGGTGACCCCACAAAATCAAAAACTAAATTAGGCTGGAAACCTCAATACGATCTGGCTGCTTTAGTAAAGGAAATGGTAGCCGGCGATTTAAAACTGTTTTAAGAAACAAATAGTTTAAAATTTTTAATTTAGTAAGATTTTTGTTAAGAATAGAACCTCTAAAATACAACAAATATTAAATGAATAGTAATGATAGGATAGTATTTAATACTATAGTTACTTATATAAGCTCAATAATTTCGATTTTCGTTTTACTATATGTAACTAGAACTGTCTTAGAAAATTTAGGGTCAAAAGATTTTGGTTTAAATAATGTTATTGCTGGTGTGGTGTCTATGTTATCTTTTTTAGGCGCTGCAATGGCAACTTCTACTCAGCGATATATATCTCATGCGTTAGGAGCTAAACAAGAAGACAAAATAAAAATTATATATACAAATAGTTTTATAATTCATATAGTTATTGCAATACTGCTTGCTATAATTTTTGAAATAAGTGGATTATATCTTGTAAACTATAAACTCAATATTGACATCAATCGATTATTCGCTGCAAATTGCTTATTACAATTTACTATAATATCAACTTTTTTTACGGTAATCGCTGTTCCCAATGATGCTGCAATCAATGCGAAAGAAGATTTGTTTTTTCTGGCCATATTAGGAATTTTTGAAGTGCTTTTCAGATTGGCTATTGCTATATCATTAGCTTTCATTTCATGGGACAAGCTTATTTTTTTTGGTTTTTCTGTGATGTTGATATCAATTGTCTTAAGAGTATTGAAATGGTGGCATGTAAAATCCAGATACGATGAATTTGAGGTTAATATTAAGAAGTACTATGACAAAATTCTTATTAAAGAAATGTATTCTTTTGCCGGTTGGAATTTTTTTGGTGCTTTAAGTGTTGTTGGTAAAAATGAAGGATTTGCCATTGCCATAAATATTTTTTTCGGAACAGCAGTAAATGCAGCTTTTGCAGTAGCTAATCAAGTGTCTGGTCAATTGTTGTTTTTTTCAAGAACTTTATTAAAGGCAATCAATCCCCAAATAGTAAAAAATGAGGGTGCCGGCGATCGAAGTGCAATGGTTAAACTTGCTTACTCAGCTAGTAAATTTGGTTTTCTTCTGGTTGGTTTTATAGCGATTCCTTTCATTTTTGAAATGAAAAACATTCTGAACGTATGGCTGGTTAATGTGCCGGAATATTCGACATTATTTTGTCAATTTATGGTGTTAAGTTTGCTAATAGGTCAGTTAACTATCGGCTTACAGACTGCAGTACAGGCAACAGGATCTGTTAAGATTTATCAGATTGTTGTAGGGTCAATTCAACTTTTGAATGTACCTGTGTATTTTGCCCTTTTTTATTTTGGTTATCCGCCATATTGGGCGGTTATGGCTTATTGTTTTTTTGAGCTTATGGCCTGCATGGCAAGATTCATCATTTTAAAAAATCTTATTGAAATTAATCTAACAGATTTTATTAAAGACGTTACGCTACCACAGCTAATCCCTACAACAATTAGTGTAATAGTTTGTATGATTATAATTAACCTTTTTGATTTTCATTTAAGGTTTGTTTTAACAATTACGGTAGCGATTTTTATATTCACCTTTATTGCTTACAACTTTAGTCTTACTAAAGGTGAACGAAATTATATAAAGGGAACACTTAACAAATTAAAGGAAAAAATA
Source organism: Flavobacterium sp. MMLR14_040 (assembly GCF_033657265.1). Lineage (NCBI taxonomy): Bacteria > Pseudomonadati > Bacteroidota > Flavobacteriia > Flavobacteriales > Flavobacteriaceae > Flavobacterium > Flavobacterium sp. MMLR14_040. Next base: position 9,569 of record NZ_JAWVWO010000019.1, read on the forward strand.
AAATTTTTATTAAATTAAAAATCATGAATTTTAGTAAGTTATATCTTTTTTTAAAGGATTCTCTAAGGAGGAATTATCATAGGCAAAAATGGTTGATGTATAATTATGGGGATCTTAATAGACGTATAAAAAGAAAAAGAGTTAATGTTTATTATTTTAAAAGAGCAGGAGGTGTTGATAATGTAGGTGATTTGTTATCTCCGGTAATAGTAGATTTTATGAAAAAACATAATGGTATTGTGGATAAACCTCTTAATCGGACGGTCAGATTATTTGCAATAGGATCTATTATGGATTTAGCGAGTTCGGATATGGTAGTATGGGGAAGCGGATTAAGAACTAATAATTCATTACCTCCCACGGTAAATTTTGATATACGTGCAGTACGTGGACCACAAACGAGGAATAAATTATTAAATAGTGGTTTTTCTTGCCCTGAAATTTTTGGCGATCCGGCTTTGTTACTGCCTTTGTTTTATTATCCTGATGTAGAAAAAAAAAATGATTACATAATTATTCCTCATTATTCTAAAGAATCAAGAGTTCCTCAAAAATATAATAATCACATGGTAAGCACTATTACTTCAGACTGGAAAGGCTTTATAAATGAGATCTTGGCTTCAAACTATGTAATAACAGGTTCTTTGCATGGTTTGATTATTGCAGAGGCTTATGGTATACCTGCTGTTTTGTTGTCTTCTGAAATTGATAAAGACTTCTTTAAGTACGAAGATTATTATTATAGCACTAATAGAACTAGTTTTAAAGTTGGAAGCTCATTGGAGGAAGTGCTAAATAACCGTATATATAATGATCCAATTGAAAATTTAAAACAAATACAAGATAATTTAATATCATCTTTTCCCATAGATATATGGAAAAATTAAAATTATGGAAAAAAAGCCAATATTATTTATAACAAGACATGATCCTTCACAATCTGGAGGAGGATGCTATGCTACAAGAGCATATTTAGAAGCATTAATTGAATTGTATCCTCAAAGAGTTTGTTTGTTTGTAGGAAACTCGTTTAATGAGAATAAAATATATGGTTATGAAAAATTGGCAGAAATTATTAGAGTACCTGGCAGAACTCACTATCAATTTGCCATAGGGTTAATTAAAAATAGTTATACAAAGTTTGATGATGCTCTTAAAATATGGTTAAAGACAAATAAACCAGAGTTTGCTGTTTTGGATGGAGGAATAATAGGAGGTTCTTATGTTAAGCGATTAAAAGAATGTGAAGCAAAAGTATATACTATTCATCACAATCAGGAAGTTGAATACAACAAAGACAATAAAACCATGGATACTTTAAGAGGAAAATATACTGGTTGGGTAAGAAAAATAGAAAGAAAAGCTTATTTATTATCAAATAAAAATTTATTTATTACTGATGCAGATCTTCAGAGCTTTGAATTGGAGTATGGGAAATTTGATAATAATTATACATTAGGTTGTTTTGAGTTTTTTTCTGAAAAGGAAGGCAAGTATAAGGCAAGTATTTCTGAGAGTTTGGAGAAGAACTTAAAACTTGTGATGAGTGGTAGTTTAGATACAATTCAAACCAAAGAGAGTTTTTATTGGTTCATGGATACTATATATAAAAAGTTAATTACCAAAGTTCCTCATATGAAATTGAGTTTAACAGGAAGAAATCCAGGTAGTGAACTAATAGCTCTATGTGAGGAAAAAAATGTCGATGTTATCCCATCGCCGGAAGATATTTCACTTATCTTATCACAAAACCATATTTACCTTTGTCCGGTTAAACTTGGGGGGGGACTCAAGTTGAGAATAATGGATGCAATGAAAGTTGGATTACCTTGCTTAATACAAGAAAGATCTTTGAGAGGATATGAGGAGATGACTAAAACTGGATTTGTATTAAGTTTTAAAGATGAAAATGATTTTATGATAAGTTTTGAGAAACTAATCGAAAAAATGAAAAATAGCTCGTCTTTTTCCGAAATTATATTTAATGAATATAATAAAAATTTTTCATTTCCATCAGGGGTTTTAAAGTTAAAAAGAATCTTACAAAATTGATTATTAAGGATTAGTGTACTATTCTGCCCTCTAATACTTTAAAAGAGAACGGTGATTTCAGTCTTCGAATAGTTTCCTTTACAATTGTTGATATCTACCCAATTAATTTATAGTTGTTTGTTTTTGTATTTTCATGTAGTTTGTGAAGTTTATAATTCTTGTATCGCAAATGGTGAAATAAATTAGTATATGCATCATATTAAAAAATTCAAGTTTTATTATTTATTAGGAGTCATTTTCTTTTTAGCAAGTTTTCGTGGTGATCCTGGCTCTGGGGAAGCTTTAACATATAAAGTTCCTGCTTATATAGCATTTATCCAGAAAGTTTCTATCTATATCGTAATTTTAATAATGATAGTTTCGCTATTTTTTGATAAGAATAAGTTTAGGTATCAAAGTTATTATAAGGAATCGATTTTCTTTTTTATCTTTTTTATCATATTAGTTCTTAGTGGTAATAACAATGATGAACTATTTTACAGACTTATCTTTTCTGTAATAACATTTTTATACTTTGTTAAAATTGTCTCGAGATTAGAATTACACTACGTTGTGTTATTTGTCTCTTTCTCGGCTTTTGCATTTACTTTGGTTAATTTTTTATGTTACTTTTTGTTACCTACAACAATCTGGAATGGTAGGCTTTTTGGAGTAACAAGTCATCCTAATTTTACAGGTGTAGCCGCGTGTATTTCTGCTATTTTTTCGGTTTATTTTCTTATGAATGTAAGATGGAAACTTAAGTTTTTGTATCTGTTTATGTTAAGTATCGCAATAGCAGTTTGTGTTTTTTCAGGGTCCCGAAATTCTATAATATCTTTTGTATTTGCATTTTTGGTCTGTTTATTTATTAAAACTAAAGGGTTTGCTCCAAAAGTAATGTTAGTCTTGATTTCCTTGCTATTTATTTTACTGTTGTTAAATATAGACTTTTCTATGTCTAGTTTAGACTATGAAGGCAGAGGTAATACAAGAGAAGGAACCTGGAAGGCTATGTCAGATGCAGCTTTAGAATTGCCCATTTTTGGTATAGGCAAAAGTGGCGCCTCATCCAATAGTTATTTATTTGCGATTGTAGCTTCAGGCATATTGGGTTTTTTGTTTTTGATAGGCAGTATTATAGGATACCTAAAAAGACTGACAACCTCTAAAATAACAAAGAATTCCTATATCCTATTATTTTCTATGCTTATTGCAGCATTGTTATTTGCTGCCATGTTTGAAGGTTTCTTTTTAGATCAGGTTGGCCTTCCTATATTCACGTATTGGTTACTATTAGTCGTTAGAACAGATAATTATAATGTTAATTTTAAAGATGAAAAACAGTTTTTTAAGATGGGGTATTAAACTCGCAAGACCATGGTTTATTTTCGGCTCATTGAAGAGACCCATTTTGCCATACCGGGTAAATCTTATGTTTTTTGATGAAAAATTGGGGCCGGACAAACAACCGAATGTTGGCGATTTGTTATCTAAAGTTATTTTTAATTTTTTATTGAAAAGTAAAGGAATCAAATCGCTGCGCAGCAAACGTACCTATAGAATCAGTTTTGTTGGATCGGTAATCCAGTTTTTAACCGGTGATGCTGTTGTATACGGCAGCGGATTTCTTTATGAAAGCGTAGTTGCTAAGTTTGCCTCAGAGAAAGTAAAGCTTGACGTCAGAGCGGTAAGAGGACCTAATACTAAACGTATGTTAGAAAGTATAGGGTATACTGTACCAGAAGTTTATGGTGATCCTGCCATATTGTTACCGCTATTTTACCAACCAAAAACAGCAAATCCTAAAAAAGAGTATATCGTTATACCTCACTGGAAAAAAACACAGGATTATGATTCAAAAAAGTATGCTGTACTTTCTACATTGACAGGTGATTGGGAACATTTTATTGATGAAATAGCTTCGTCAAAACTGGTTTTGAGTGCTTCATTGCACGGAATTATTATTGCGGAAGCTTATGGAGTTCCGGCAATTTTACTAGGGCATACCGAAAAAAATGATTTGTTTAAATATCAAGATTATTATTTAAGTACCGGAAGAGAAAATTTTGTAATAGCAAAAGATATTGATGAAGCCTTGAAATTAGAAATTCCTCAAGTTCCAGACTTTAAAGAAATGCAAAAAAAGTTTATGGATGCATTTCCTGTCGATATTTTTAAAGACAAATAATATGCAGAAACCAAAAATTGCTTATTTAATACAGGCCCACGGAGATCCTGAAAATTTATTAAGATTGATAAATGCTTTGGATGATAATAATGATTTTTTTATTCATATCGATAAGAAGAGTGATATTACCCCTTTTTATGAACTTTTAAAAGCAAAGAACAATGTATTTTTTTTGGAGGGCCAAAAACGTATAAAAGTCTACTGGGGAGGATTTTCTCAAGTTGAGGCGACATTAAATTTGATTGAAGAATGCCTGATACAAAATGATATAAATAAAGAGGATTATTTAAAGGTTATTCTTATATCCGGGTCAGATTATCCCATAAAAAGCACAGCAGAATTTAAGGAATATTTAGTAGACCTTAAAGAGGTGAATTTTATCAGAGGGATGAATGTAACCGAAGCAAATACAAAAAAATACAATTACTGTTTACGTAATTATTTGTTTTTTGATTTTTTCTTAATAAATAAAACAATAACAAGATTTTCAAGAAAAACACTAAACATTTTGGGAAGTACAATATTTAAGAAACCTAATTATGTTCTAGATAATCAGGGTAAGAGACTTGATATTTTTCATGGATCCTCCTGGTGGGCCTTAAATATTGATGTTGTACAATATATAGCGGCATATTCTAAAGAACATACTACTTTAAAAAAATACTTTAGATACTCGTTGGCTTCAGATGAGAAATATTTCCACACTATTTTTTTTAATTCAGGTTTTTCCAAAACAAATATTTACAAAGGAGCCGAACCCTATATCCCGGCTACGAGTGCTTTCGCAAATTTGCATATTATTGACACTTCACTAAGTAAATGGTTTGACGAAAAAGATTTTGATATTATTAAAACTTCAGAAAAATTCTTTGTACGTAAAGTTTCTACACAGAAATCACAAAAGTTATTAGATATAATTGATATTGAATTACTATGAAAATCCTCATATTACAACCTTTTATTCCACACTATAGAGAGGAGTTTTTTGAGCTTTTGAATTCAAAAAAAACTTTAGATGTTTTTTGTTATGAGAAATCAGCAAAAATGGAATCGAATAACTTTAAAAAAAGTTCCTTTAAAACCAGTTATCTGACTAATCTCAGTTTTGGGCCATTTTTATTTTATAATTTTTTTAAGCTCTTTAATAAAAAATATGACTTATTGGTTCTAATGCTTCATTTTGGTCATATAAGTACGTGGATTTTGCTTCTGACAAAAAAAATTCATGGTAAAAAAATCATTCTTTGGGGGCAGGGTATTTCGGTAAAAAGATATATGGCGGAGGAAATTAATCCAAGTCGGTTATTGAAATGGATGATTTATTTTTCAGATGGTGTTTGGTTTTATACCGATAAGGAATTAGAACAATGGAAAAGAATATTTCCCAAAAAGAAAATGATTGCACTGAATAATACAATATCCGATATTGAAGCGATTGTCACTCGTAGTAAGGTGTTAAATAAGCAAGAATTAAAAACAAAGCATAACATCCATCAGGAAAAATGCTTTATTTTTTGTGCCAGATTTACGCATCCACACCGAAGAGTCGACTTATTACTTTCAGCTATTGATTCTTTAGATAGCGAAAAATTTGCATTTATTATAATTGGCGATGGGAATTTTAAACCAGATTTTTCAACGTATAAAAATGTTTATGATTTTGGTGCTGTTTATGATTTAGAACTTAAAAGTGAACTTTTTAATATAGCAGATATTTATTTTCAACCGGGATGGGTTGGTTTGTCTATTGTAGAAGCAATGGCATATGGTAAGCCTGTTTTTACTTTTAAAAGATCAGAAGATATATTGCAATGTGTAGAATACCATTACATAAAGGATGGTGTTAATGGGTATAAATTCGATTCACTAACTTCTTTTCTGAATACGGTAACTTCTTTATCATCAACAAAAGTTACAGAATTGGGAGAAAATTCTAAAAAATATGTAATTGATGTGCTTACTATGAATAACATGGTAAAATCAGCTTTTACTAATATAGTAGAAGTACAAACTAATAATAAATAAATTAAAGAATGAAAATTCTACATGTTATTACTTCAATGAATCCAAAAGGCGGTGGCGTTTGTCAGGTTTTACGAAATCTGAATCCTTATCTCAGTGCGAAAGGGATTCATGTTGAGGTTGTTAGTCTGGATAATGAAAACGATGATTTTGGTATACAGGATGATTTTATAATTCATAAAATAGGTCACGGCAAAACAGCTTATCAATATCAGCCTAAATTAGAAAAATGGCTGAGAGCTAATGTTTTGAACTTTGATTGTGTCGTAGTTCACGGACTTTGGCAATATCCGAATTACGCATTAAATAAAGCTGTTCTGGTACTAAAAGAGCAAAATAAAAAAGTTCCTAAGGTGGCAATAATGCCGCACGGTATGCTGGACCCCTATTTTCAAAAATCGCCTGAACGTAAGTGGAAAGCACTGCGAAACGAAATGGTCTGGTCATTAATAGAAAAGAAATGTATTAATGAGGCTGATATTATATTTTTTACCTGCGACGAAGAAATGAGATTAGCGGCAACAACTTTTAAGGGGTATAAACCATTAAAAACAGCAAATGTTGGATTAGGTATTCAGCCTCCTCCAATAAATACCGATAGTTTTAAACAAACTTTTTATGATAAGTGCCCAACTATAAAAGAGCAAAGATATTTTCTGTTTTTAAGCCGTATTGATGAGAAAAAAGGTGTGGATTTATTGATTAACGCTTATAATGAGCTATCTAAGGAAAAATCAGATTTGCCAAATTTAGTTATTGCCGGGCCATTAGAAACTGAATATGCCGAAGAAATGGTACAATTAGCTTCTGCTAATCAAAATATACATTTTGTGGGGATGCTTAAGGATAGGGCGAAATGGGGTGCATTTTATAATTGTGAAGCATATCTGCTGCCAAGCCATCAGGAAAATTTTGGTATTGCTATCGTAGAAGCCATGGCCTGTAGAAAACCGGTTTTAATTACCAAAAACATTAATATCTGGAGTGAAATTATCAAAGGGGATGGTGGATGGATTGCCAATTTGCAGGAAAAAGGTAACCTGAAAAATGTGCTCTCAGATTTGATAAATCAATCAAAAGATGAATTGTTACTAAAAGGTTCAAATGCTTTTGAAACGTATCAGAATAATTTTAAGATTGAATCATGTGCAGATAATTTTATTAAAACATTAATAAGTATTTAATGGAAATCCCTAAATATATAGACACAATTCCCAAGTCAGATAAGATGTACAGATTGATTTGGCGCATAACTTCCTTGTTTTTATTTAGACCTTTTTCTTTACCCTTTTTTAATGGCTGGCGTATTTTTTTATTAAAAATGTTCGGCGCAAAAATTGGAAAACATTGTGTTATATATGCTTCAATAGAATTACCATCGCCGAAAAATTTGACATTAGGATCTTATTCTGCATTAGGTCCCGGCGTTAAATTACATTTTGGAAAAACTATTATTGGAAATAAAGTCACTATTTCACAACGTACCTATTTATGCAGTGCTACACACGAGACATCGTCACTAAATACTCCTTTTGTAGCCGGTATTATTGTGATAAAAGATTTTGCGTGGGTTGCAGCCGAAGCGTTTATAATGTCAAATGTAACAATTGGGGAAGGAGCAATAGTAGGAGCAAGAGCTGCAGTTTTTAAAGATGTTGAGGATTGGGTCATCGTTGGCGGTAATCCTGCTAAGTTTATTAAAAAAAGAATTATTTATGACAATCAATGATTTTATTCCTGTACAGACAACACCTTTTGATAAAAAAACAAAAATCAAAATTCACCTGTGGAGATTGATTAACAGAACGATATTTAGAGTTTTTCCTAATCAAATCAAAAAGCCAAGAATTATTCTATTGCGCTTATTTGGAGCCCAATTAGCAGATACAGTAAATATTAATAGAAAATCAAATATAGAATTGCCATGGAATTTGACAATGGGACATCAATCCAGTATAGGAGAAAACTCCTGGATTTATTGTCTGAATAAAATACAAATAGGCGAAAAATGTTGTATTGGTAAAGATGTTTACTTAATTACAGGTAGCCATTCTATTGAATCTCTGGATTTTAAAATGATAACAAAACCTATAATTATCAATGATGGATGTTGGGTCGCCACTGGGAGTTATATACTTGCTGGGGTTGTATTAGGCCGGTTTTCTGTGATTGGTGCAAAATCAATAGTTAATAAAAATACAAATGACTTTGACGTCGTTGTTGGAAATCCAGCCCGGTTTGTAAAAAAAAGAGAATTTAAATCTATTTAAAGAATGGTATCAATATTAATACTTACTAAGAACGAAGAACAAGATTTACCAGGTTGTTTGGCATCAGTGTCCTGGAGCGATGATATTCATATATTTGATTCTTTTAGTGATGATAAAACGGTCGCAATTGCAGAGAATGCAGGGGCAACAATTACGCAGCGAATTTTTGATAATTGGTCAGCACATCAAAATTGGGGTTTAGCAAATATAAAATTCAAAAATCCGTGGGTACTTTATATCGATGCAGATGAAAGAGTTTCAGACTCTCTTTATACAGCTATTAAAAATCTTAAATTAGATAGAAATTCTGAAGTCGTTGCTTACGAACTTCGAAGAAGAGACTTCGCATGGAATGGAAAATGGTTGAAATATTCACAAATGTCTCCTTTCTATTTGAGGTTATTTCGTCCTGATAAAATGCGTTATGAAAGACTCGTAAACCCTGTCTCAATACCCGATGGTGCCGTCGATAAGGTTGAGGGTTATTTAGACCATTATCCTTTTAGTAAGGGTTTTAAATTTTGGATTCAGCGCCACTTAAGTTATGCTGATATGGAAGCCCTGACAAGAGTTAAAGATTTAAAAAAAGGCACCTCTTTTTCTTTAAAAAAAGCTCTGTTTAGTTCTGATTTTACTGAAAAAAGATACCATCAAAAAGGGATTTTTTATAAACTGCCAGGCCGTCCTTTAATAAAATGGTTGTATATGGTTATTATCAGAAGAGCTTTTTTAGATGGATCAGCTGGTATTACTTATGCCACTTTACAATCTATATATGAATATTTCATTGTTCTAAAAAGTAGAGAACTCATCAAACAAAAAAAATAAGAAAAATTATTTTTTAAAGATAAAAATTTATGAAAGTTTCCATAATTACGGTTTGCTATAATCGAAAAGCAACTATCGGGCAATCTATACAAAGTGTTTTAAATCAGGATTACCCTAATATAGAGTATATAATTATAGATGGTAATTCATCAGATGGTACGCAGTCTATTATTGAACATTACTCAGATAAAATTACTCATTATATTTCTGAACCTGATAAAGGCATGTATGATGCAATTAACAAAGGACTAAAATTAGCTACCGGAGATATTATTGGATTAATGCACTCTGATGATACATTTTATGATAGTTATGTTGTTTCTAAAATAGTTAATACATTTTTAATTTCTTCTAATGCTGACGCCGTTTATGGAGATGGTATTTATGTTACCAATGATGCTGAAGAAAAAATAATTCGAAATAGAATTGGCGGACAATATAATTTTGAAAAATTAAAATCGGGTTGGTTACCATTGCATCCAACGGTTTACATTAAGAAATCAATTATTGAGAAATATGGTTATTATAGTTTAGATTTTAAAATAGCTTCTGACACTGAATTTTTATTACGCTATCTGTTCAAACACAAAATAAATATTGTTTATATGAATGAATATGTGGTGAAGATGAAAATGGGAGGATTAAGTACTGACTACAAAAGAGTATTTCATGTTCTATCTGAGGACTATAAAATTTATAAATATCATAATCTTTCAGCTTTTAAAGCGGTTTTTCAGAAAAAATTTTCAGCATTAACACAGTATTTAAAATAATATAAAATTATAAGATTCTCACAGATGAAAACCTTAAATAAATTATCTGGTCACAATTTTTCTCGTTATTTTAAGCTCTTATTTGTAGTTTGGGATTTAGTCTTATTGAATATATCGATACTGTTATCCGGAGTTGCTGGCTTTGGTAGTATTGATAAACTTTTTTTAACACAGGTTCAAACAGTTTCATTACTGAGTAATTTAGTTTGGATTACTTTGCTTTTATATAATGATTCTTTTAGGATCGTAAGGGTAGAGCCTATAGAATCAATATTGAAGCGAACAATTAAAAAAATCGCTATTCACTCTGCTTTTATTACAATCTTTGTCGTTTTTTTAAATTATACAGATGTTTCAAAATGGTGTTTGATTTATTTTTATTACTTTTTCTTTTCTTTAATTATAATATCACGCTATTTATCTATAAGACTTTTAATGTATATAAGGTCCCAAGGATATAACTTTAAAAGTTATATTATTGTAGGAGCTAATGATACAGGTGAAAGAATGCGTAAGACATTGTCTAACAATCTTACTTATGGATATCGTTTTTTAGGTTTTTTTGACGAAAAAGTCGATCCATTTGCTTTTATTTCAGGACCAGTTGTAGGTGATTTTAATGATGTTGAGGAATTTATTATTGCAAGAAATGTTGATGAAATGTATGTAGCATTGCATATTGATAATATTTCGGTAATAAATAATTTGATAAGAATTTGTGAGCATAATATGGTGCGAATTAAATTCATTCCAGATTTTCAGCTCTATACTAAATCAAGTAAAGTTGAAATTTTATTTCACGATAACACCCCAGTCCTTACATTTCGAAGAGAACCTTTAGAATTTACAGTAAACAGAATATTAAAAAAAGTATTTGATGTTTGTTTTTCTCTAGCCGTAATTTTATTGATATTTCCGTGGTTATTTCCTATTTTAGTATTGATTATTAAGTTAGAATCACCAGGGCCAGTTTTTTTTAAACAGCAACGCTCAGGAAGAGATAATCAAGCTTTTGCGTGTTTAAAATTTAGAAGTATGCGTGTTAATGATTTATCAGACTCTAAGCAGGCAGGTAAAGGGGATAGTCGTATCACTAAGTTTGGAGCTTTTATGCGTAAAACTTCTATTGATGAACTTCCTCAGTTTTTTAATGTTTTCCTTGGAAATATGTCTGTGGTAGGACCAAGACCTCACATGATAAATCATACCAAGCAATATACCGACTTGATTAATAATTATTTGGTACGGCAGTATGCAAAACCTGGAATAACCGGTTGGGCACAGGTAAATGGTTTTCGCGGGGAGACAAAAAAGGTTCTTGACATGGAAAATAGAGTAGAATTTGATATTTGGTATATTGAAAATTGGAGTCTTTTATTAGATATCAGAATCATAATAAAAACAGTTGTCAATATATTTCAAGGAGAAGAAAATGCTTATTGAAAATTTAATAGCCAATAGTGCATCACAATTATAATCAATATTTTTAATTTTATTTATGTTAAGTCAAATTACCAACCTAATGAAATATACATCACCTGTTTTTATAAAAGCAACATGTCTTTTATCCCTTATATTTTTGCTTTTTTCCTGTGCTTCAAGAAAGGATATAGTTTATTATCAAAATATTGATGCTGTTACAGCGGGACAAAATGCAAATTCTTACGAAGTGAAAATTCAGCCGGATGATCTACTAATGATAATTGTTTCAGCCGAAGATCCAGAAATTGCACTTCCTTTCAATTTAAGTATCATCGCGACACAAAATGATTCAAATCTACAAGCGGCTACAGGTCAGCGTACAATTCAGTCATATTTAGTAGATAAAAGTGGAAATATTGAATTTCCTGTTTTAGGAAAATTACAAATAGGAGGTTTAACACGAACAGAGTTATTACAGTTTTTAAAAGAAAAAATAAGTGTTTATATTAAAAATCCGATTATTAATATGCGAATCATGAATTTTAAGATTTCCATGCAAGGCGAGGTCAATATTCCAGGGACATATTCTATAGCATCAGAAAGAGTTACTTTGATTGAAGCTCTAAGTATGGCAAAAGACATGACAATATATGGTAAAAGAGACAATATTTTAGTAATTAGAGAAGTTAATGGTGTTAAGTCTTATAACAGAGTAGACATTACAAAAGCTGATTTTATAAATTCTCCTTTTTATTATTTAGCACAAAATGATGTAGTTTACATAGAACCTAATAGAACTAAAGTGAATGCTTCTGCTGTAGGGCCTAATACGTCTGTAATAATATCAGCTGTTTCTATTTTAATATCACTTTCTGTTTTAATCTTTAAATAAAATTAAATAACAAATGCAAGCACAAGACTTTTACAATGAGATAGATAATAAGAGCGAAGAGGTAAATCTGAGGCAACAGCTGGAAAAATATATAATTCATTGGCGATGGTTTTTATTAAGTGTAGTGATCTGTTTAGTAGCTGTTTTTCTATATTTACGTTATGCAACACCAATTTATCAGGCAACTACCGGTATATTAGTTAAGGATGAGAAAAAAGGGGGAATGCTTTCAGAATTATCTGCTTTTTCAGATTTAGGAATAGGAGGAGGATCTGTTAATAACGTCGATAATGAAATCGAAATATTAAGATCAAGAACTATTGTTGAAAGTACTGTAAAAAGATTAAATCTAAATATTAATTTAATGGCAGAAGGTAGTGTTGTGGATAGGGATATATATCAGGATTCTCCAATAAGAGTTAATTTTATTGGCAAAACATATTTATTTAATGATGCAAAATCCGTTTTAAGATATAATACTTTAACAGATAATACTTTTGAATTAACAAATGAAATAGATAGTGAAAACATAATTTTATCAGCAAAAAAAGTATTTAATTATGGCGAAAAAATCCCAACTACTTTGGGGATTATGGTTATAGATAAAACCATTAATATTGTAGCTAAGATCTCTGAACATTATAAGTCCATAAAGATTTCAATAAATCCAATTGAAAGCGTTGCCGAGAGCTATAAAAGTAGGATAAATGTTGATCCTATTAGCAAAACTAGTAGTGTAGTCAATATTTCCATAACTGATCCTGTTCAAAAAAGAGCAGAGATTTTTTTGGACAATATGATTCAGATTTATAATCAGGATGCTGCTCAGGATAAGAATTTTATTTCTGAAAACACGTCACAATTTATAGCTGGCAGATTAGCCTTGATAGCAAAAGAATTAGACGGGGTTGAACAAGATGTCGAAAGCTTTAAAAAAACAAACAGATTAACAGATATTGAATCAGAAGCGAAATTATTTATAGAAGGCTCAAGTGAATATGACAAAAAAGGGGTCGAAACAGAAATTCAATTAAATGTGGTTTCTTCCTTGTTAGATTTTATAAAAAAAAGCACAAACTCTGATTTATTGCCTACTAATTTAATAACAGCAGATGGCGACACTAGCGGATTGATTACCTCTTATAACCAACTGGTTTTAGACCGTAATCGTATTTTGAAATCTGCAACAACTGAAAACCCGTCGGTAATAAAATTAGATCAGCAGATTTCCTCTTTAAAATCAAACATGGCTGCAAGTTTAAAGCGTTTGCAGGCTAATTTGCAAATTCAAAATCGAGACATTCAAAATCAGGAAAATCTGTTAAACAGTAAAATTGGTAAAATACCGGTTCAGGAACGTCAATTCAGAGTAATTGCAAGACAACAAAAAGTAAAGGAAGAATTATATTTGTATTTATTGCAAAAAAGAGAAGAAACGGCTATTTCTTTAGCTGCTACAGAACCAAATGCTCGTGTTATAGATATGGCCAAAGCGGGAAAATTTCCTGTAAGTCCTAAGAAAAAAATAATATATCTAGCTGGAATATTAATGGGATTATTAATTCCTTTTGGCTTCATTTATGTAAATGATTTACTGGATACGAAAATTAAAAGTAAATTAGATTTAGAAGGGAAAACACAAATTCCATTTATTGGAGATATACCTACATCTAATGATATCGGCGAATTAATAAAATCTGAAAGCAGAACCAGTTCTGCAGAGGCTATAAGGATTGTTAGGACCAATCTGGAGTTCATGCTTAATAAAGTACCTGAGGGAATTGCTAAATCCTTATTTGTTACATCTACTTTTTCATCAGAAGGTAAAACATTTATATCTGTTAATTTGGCTGCAACCTTTGCCCTGTCAGGAAGAAGGGTTTTGTTAATTGGTATGGATATTAGAAATCCAAAATTTGCAGAATATATTGATGTTCCTTCTTTAGGCTTAACAAACTATTTGTCATCTAGTGAAAATAATATTGATGATTATATTGTAAAACACCCTGGTTACGAAAATTTCTTTATTCTTCCCTCAGGTGTAGTTCCGCCAAATCCTGCTGAATTGTTGATGAGTAAAAAAGTAGATCAACTTTTTGAAAAATTGAAAAAAGAATATGACTATATTATTGTTGATACAGCGCCTGTTAGTTTAGTAACAGATACTTTATTAGTGGCTAAAAATGCTGACACATTTGTATACGTGATGCGTGCAAATGTTTTAGAAAAACGTATGCTTTCTATTGCAAATACATTTTATAGAGAGAAAAAATTACCAAATATGTGTATTCTTCTTAACGATACTGACTCTACAAAGGGTTATGGCTATGGTTATGGTTATGGAACTACGGAAGAAAAAAAACCTTGGCATAAAAAACTTTTTTCTTAGTAGAAAAAACAATTATGTAAAAAAACGGTTCAATTAGTTGAACCGTTTTTTTGTTTTTATACTGTTTTAAATTTTAAAATCAAATATTTAAAATTTAAAGAACTGATTATTAGATATTAATTCTTTTAAATTAGCGATGTTGTTTACTTTTATTTTCTTATTGAATGAAGCTATATGTTTACTATGATGAACATCTGTACCTGTAAAATCATACATTCCTTTTTTTAGAAGATGATCTGCAACTTTGGTAATTGTTTCGCCATAATAACCTACTAAGGCTAGTAAATTTAATTGAAATAAACATCCTGCCTTTTTTAGTTTTTCATACTCATTCAGGTTTTTATGATAAAACAAATACCTTTCTGGATGGGCTAAGACGGGAACATATCCAGCTACCTGCAAGTCAAAAAGAATTTTATATAATTGCACCGGAGCATTCATGTAGGACATTTCCACTAAAACATAATTATCTTTTAAAGTAAGAAGTTTTTCCGATTTAAAATGACTTTCAAACCAATCGTCCATAAAATATTCGGCGGCAGCATGAAAAGGAATTTTAACATCCAGATCGTCTAATAAAAGTTTCGTTTCTGAGTGATTTGTAATTATTGCCTCAGGAGAATTATTCCAGATATAGTGGCTAATATGCGGAGTAGTTATAAATTGATAAATACCAATTTCCTGCAGCGATTTCACAAGATTTTTGGTTTCAATTATAGTTCGTGCGCCATCATCAATCCCTGGTAACAAATGAGAATGGATATCAACATAATCTTCAGACAGAAGATCTTTTAAATATGGCTTAGACTTGAAAAATGATAACATATTACAAATGTAAAATAAATAGTGATATTTTCTTACCTCTATAAGGTTTTTATTTATTAAGATTTTAGTACATATAAGTTGTTACAACATAATTTTTGCTCTTTGCTAATTATGTTATATTTTGCATTGCTAAAAAAGAAGTATTTTATGAAAATTAAAGAAAATTTATATAACAAAAGAATAATTTCTATAGATGCTTTAAGAGGAATTACGATTTTTGTAATGATTTTTGTAAATGAATTGGCAAGCGTGAGGAATGTTCCTCAATGGATGAAACACATGCCTGCAGATGCAGATGCTATGACTTTCGTCGATCTTGTATTTCCTGCATTTTTATTCATCGTCGGAATGTCGATTCCATTTGCATTTAATGCGAGACTGTTAAAAAGAGATAGTACACAAACAATCTGGATACATACTTTTAAAAGAGCATTGGCCTTAATTATAATTGGCGTTTTTATGGTGAATGCCGAATACGGTTATGATGCTTCAAAAATGATAATCGCACCTGCTTTTTGGGGACTTTTAGCATATTCAATGCCTATTCCTATTTGGAATAAATATCCAAAAGATTTTCCTCTTTGGCTAAAGAATACACTGCAATATGGCGGAATATTAGTTTTGATAACACTTTATTTTTTATATGTCCAAGATACAGGTGAAACAGGTATGACACCAAAATGGTGGGGAATTCTGGGTTTAATTGGTTGGGCATATCTTTTTACGGTAGTATATTATTGGCTTGTCAATGGGAAATTATGGGCAGTGATTCTATTTTTAGTAGTCTGTATTGCCGCAAACTCCATCAATTTAATAGAAGGAAGTATATTACAACAGCATTCATGGCTTAATTTTGTTGCAGGACATTTAACTCATTCTTCGTTAGTTACTGCTGGCGTAATTATTTCTTTATTGTTTTTTGACCGAAAAATTCAACTTAAAATCAATTGGCCGGTTATTGTTTTTGCAATTTTATTTTTTGTAACAGGATATCTCCTAAGACCTTATTTCGGAATATCAAAAATAAAAGGAACACCTTCGTGGACAATGTTCTCTGCTGCAATTTGTACCGTTTTGTTTTACTTTTTGTATTGGTTAATGGAAATTAAAAAACAAACAAAATGGAGTGACTTTTTTATGCCGGCAGCTGCAAATCCTTTATTGATTTATATTTTGCCGGGTATTATTTATTATTTCAATCTTGCTTTTAAAATTGAAATTATTCCGGAGTATTTTAGTGAAGGGCTTCCGGGAATAATCTGGTCGCTTGTATTCTCTGTAATAATGTTATATGTAATGAGAATCCTTAACAGGTTTAAAATTCAATTGCATCTTTAGAAGTTTTCAAGTTTTACGTTACGCTAACTTGAAACTTGAAACAACTTTTCATATTTTAACTGATTTGATTTCTAAGAATGCTCCGGAAACAGGACTGTAATTCACAAAATTGAACTTACAGAGATTATGAATGTTTAAAAGTTTTCCATCAGGCAATCCGTCTTGTTTAAATTCTGACCACAGAATTTTGGTTGTTGTAAATTTGTTTGGTGAAGGTGCTAAATCAACTCTTGGATGAGAACCACCATGTACACAGCCAGTTCCTTCTGGATTTCCTTCTCGAGCCTGAATTTTTATTAAATGAGATGATTTATAAGTGATGATTACAAATTTTGAATGATCAGATAAATTTGTTGAAACGCCGTCATTTGAATCAGATGCGGTAATCATGACATTTAATTCTATTTCTCCAACAGGATTATTTTTAGCGGTAACCTTAACAATTCCTTTTTCTTGACGAATCTTATTAATTGTTTCCTCGTTTTCTAAAGCAGGTCCGGCAATATACCAGGTTGAGGTTTTGATTAAATCTTTGTTAGAACCAGATTGTTTTTTTAAGAAAACAAAAGCTAAACTAAAAAAAGCAATTATAAGGACCAGAACTACTATTTTGTTTTTCATATTAAAATCCTTTTATCCCAAAATCAAAAATATACTTTTATAAACTATTTAAGGCTCCCTTTTTTTATTATTTGTTAAATCAGCTTTTTATTCTGAATTAAGTTTTAAATTTGTAAGAAGTTGTTTCCTAAAATCTTACAGAATGAAAAATCAGAAATTTATATTTACCTTATTTTTCTTTTTGATGATGTCATTTTGTTACTCACAAAACGATACCATTGAAAATAATAAAAAAGATATTTTGGATGTTCTCTATAAGCTTTTTGATAAAAATGATTCCATAGCCAGGAATTCTGATAAAAAAGTTGCATTTTCATTACTTCCCGTTCCAATAGATTCAGATAAAAATGCTGGTTTAGTGGTGTCTTTTTTGACAACATTTTATCTTGGAGACAGAGAAACTACAAAAATGTCTCAGGTTACTTTTTCTCCCTATTTCAGTTTTACCAAACAATATGTATTTCCAATTCAGTCTTATATTTATACAAAAAATAATAACTGGAATTTTATCGGAGATTATCGTTATATGATTTATCCCCAGCCAACATATGGTTTAGGAGGACATAATACCGATGAAAAAATGTCGACTTTAGATTATCAGCAATGGCGTTTTTATCAATTTGCAACCCGAAAAATAATTGGAAATTTCAGGCTTGGTTTAGGTTTCCTTTTAGATAATTATCAAAATATTTCTGAAGAATCCTATATCGACGAAGAAACAGATTATTTTAAATATATGGATGGGAATTTTGCTGATGAAAATTCTTTTGGAGTTGCGATTCAGGGATTGTATGATTCAAGAGAAAACAACGTAAATCCTGAACAAGGTTTGTATGTAGAAGTAGATTACAGAATAAATACAAGCGGCGTAAATGATGAAAAATGGAAATCTATTTATTTTGATGCCCGAAAATATTATTCATTCCATAAAACTAAACACAGAGTTTTAGCCTCCCGGGTTTTTTATTGGTCGACTTTTGGCGGAAAACCACATTATCTCGATTTGCCAAGTATTGGTTGGGATCGTGACGGTAAAACTGGAAGAGGGTTTACCAGAAACAGGTTTCGAAGTAATGCACTTATTTATTTTGAAACAGAATATAGAACAGATATCACTAAAAATGGTTTTCTTGGAGCAGTATTTTTTACCAATATTTCCTCTGTTTCAAAACTAGATACCTATAAATTCAGCAAATGGAATCCTGCCGTTGGAACCGGAATTCGTGTTAAATGGAACAAGCAAAACAACAGTAATTTGGTTCTGGATTTTGGAGTTAGTAAAAACGATTGGTCTTTGCGATTGGGTTTAGCTGAAAATTTCTAACTTTCCAAAAAATCAACTGATCAAAAATTCATGCAATTATCTGTTATTATTCTTAATTATAATGTACGTTACTTTCTGGAACAATGCGTTTTAAGCGTTCAGGAAGCGATTTCTAATCTTGATGCAGAAATTATTGTAATAGATAATAATTCTGATGACGATAGTTGTTTGATGATGAAAGAACGATTTCCTGATATAAAACTGATTGAGAACAAAGAAAATTTTGGTTTCCCAAAAGGAAATAATATTGCGATTGGCCAGGCAAAAGGAAAATACATATGCATTTTAAATCCTGATACGGTTGTTGCAGAAGATACTTTTGCAAAGATTCTGGCTTTCGCCGAAAGGCAAACTAACCTCGGAATTATTGGATGCAAACTAATTGACGGAACAGGAAATTTTCTGCCGGAAAGTAAACGCGGAATCCCAACACCATGGGTCGCTTTTACCAAGTTTTTCGGACTCTATAAAGTTTTTCCAAAATCAAAACTTTTCAATCAATATTATGCTCAGCATTTGGGTGAGAATGAAACTGGAGAAGTTGAAATTTTAGTTGGCGCCTTTATGTTGATGCAGAGAGATTTATATCTTAGTTTAAAAGGTTTTGACGAGGATTGTTTTATGTATGCCGATGATATTGATTTGTCATATCGTGCTTTGAAAATAAAAAAGACAAATTTCTATTTTCATGATACTATGGTTTTACATTATAAAGGAGAAAGTACTGTAAAAGACGAAAAATACATGAAGCGCTTTCAGGAAGCGATGACTTTTTTTTATCAGAAACATTTTAAAAAGTCCTTATTTTTTTCTATTTTCATTAAAGTTGGAATCGTGTTTTTTTCTTTCATTAAAATGTTTCGTGGAAAACCGAAAGTAAAACCATTGCCAGATATCTATTTTTTATATTCCTTAAATACAGAATTGTCTGAAAAGTTGACTTTTATTCTGAAAAATAAAGTCGTTATTTTCGATTTCAAAAAAGAAAAAATGGTAAATTCGTCGCAGATTTCGAGAGGTAAAAGAGTTGAGATTATTTTGGATAATCACTATGTTTCGTTCAAAAAATGTATCAAAATCATAGAATCTCTTAAAGATAAGAGCATTACTTTTAAGATTTTGCCCAAAAGAGCAAATTTTGTTATTGGAAGTAATTCAAGAAATGATAGAGGTCAAATTATAAAAATTGAGTAAAAAATTATATTAAATATAATTTATATTTAAAATATTCAGTAATTTCGCAATCTGAAAATCAAAATCACCTTTGAGGTTAACAATATGGCAAGATTTGAATTAAAACTTCCTAAAATGGGAGAAAGTGTAGCTGAAGCAACTATTACAAACTGGTTGAAAGAAGTTGGAGACAAAATTGAAACTGATGAAGCAGTACTCGAAATCGCGACTGATAAAGTAGATAGCGAAGTACCAAGCGAGGTTTCGGGAATTTTAGTTGAACAATTATTTGGCAAGGATGATTTAGTTCAGGTTGGTCAAACCATTGCAATTATTGAAACAGAAGGAGACGCTCCGGAAGCAAAAGTTTTTGAAGAAGCTGTGATTCCTGCAGAAGTTGTCGAAATACAAAAATCGATCGAAGTGGCTCAGGAAACTGTTGCTGCTCCTCAGGATTTTTCAGGATCTGATAAATTCTTTTCTCCATTAGTAAAAAATATTGCAAAAGAAGAAGGTATTTCTATTGCAGAATTAGACGGTATTAATGGCTCAGGAAAAGATGGCAGAGTTACTAAAGAAGATATTTTAAAATATGTTGACGATCGTAAATCTGGTGTTGTAACTCCGAGAGTTGAGCCGATTAAAGCTGAGATTTCAACTCCAAGTCAGCCTGTGAGTGAAACTGTGAAACCAGTTGCTCCAAAAGCTGTTGAACCAGTTCAAAAAAGTCAGCAGGCAGTTCCTGTTTCTGTAAATGGCGGTGATGAAATCATCGAAATGGACAGAATGCGTAAACTGATTTCAGGTTATATGATTGCTTCGGTGCAAACTTCAGCTCACGTACAGTCGTTCATTGAGGTTGATGTTACCAATATCGTTAAATGGAGAGATAAAGTTAAAGTAGCTTTTGAGAAAAGAGAAGGCGAGAAGTTAACTTTTACACCAATTATGATGGAAGCGGTTGCAAAAGCACTAAAAGATTTCCCTGGAATGAATATTTCTGTTGATGGAGAATATATCATCAAAAAGAAAAATATAAATTTAGGAATGGCTGCGGCTTTACCAAACGGGAATTTAATTGTACCGGTTATTAAAAATGCTGATCAGTTGAATCTTGTTGGAATGGCAAAAGCGGTTAACGATTTAGGAAACCGTGCAAAAGCAGGAAAACTAAAACCAGACGATACACAAGGCGGAACTTATACCGTTACAAACGTGGGAACTTTTGGTAGTGTTTTCGGTACGCCAATTATCAATCAGCCGCAAGTGGGAATTTTAGCTTTGGGTGCCATTCGTAAAGTGCCTGCGGTTATCGAAACTCCTGAAGGTGATTTTA
The DNA here is from genome assembly GCF_033657265.1 of Flavobacterium sp. MMLR14_040. Lineage (NCBI taxonomy): Bacteria > Pseudomonadati > Bacteroidota > Flavobacteriia > Flavobacteriales > Flavobacteriaceae > Flavobacterium > Flavobacterium sp. MMLR14_040. The sequence goes on from NZ_JAWVWO010000019.1 coordinate 31,004, forward strand.
TTGGAATTCGCCAGAAAATGTTCTTATCGCATTCTTACGATCATAGAGTTGTAGATGGCGCCTTAGGAGGTAGTTTTGTAAAACGTGTTGCTGAATATTTAGAAGCTTTTGATGTAGACAGAGACTTTTAAAAAATCATAATTTTATAAATAATTAACCCTTTTAACATTTTTAATGTTGAAAGGGTTTTCTTTTATTATTATTTCCTTAATCCACAGAAGAATGCTTAACTTTATGAAAAAGACAAGGAAAATTCGTCTTTAAAATTTATATTTGTAAACTTATAAAATTTAAATATGGAACTTAAACTCAACAAACCAATTTGCTTTTTTGACCTCGAAACTACAGGTATTGACATTGGGAAAGATCGAATAGTAGAAATTTCAATATTTAAAGTTTTTCCTAACGGGAACAAGGAAAGTAAAACATGGTTAGTGAATCCAACAATTCCAATTCCGCCTCAAACTACAGCCGTCCATGGTATTACTAATGAAAAAATAGCGAATGAGCCTACTTTTGCCGAATTAGCTCCACAGGTTCATAATATGATTAAAGACAGTGATTTGGGTGGGTTTAACTCCGATCGTTTTGATATTCCGTTATTGGCTGAAGAATTACTTCGTGCGGGAGTTGATTTTGATATGAAAAACAAAGTTTCGGTAGACGTGCAGACTATTTTTCATAAAATGGAAGAGCGTACATTGAGTGCAGCCTTGAAGTTTTATTGTGGAAAAAGTCTTGAAAACGCGCATTCAGCAGAAGCGGATACAATGGCAACTTATGAAATTTTAAAAGCACAATTAGATCGCTATCCTGAATTGGAAAACGATATGAAAGCATTGTCTGAATTTACAACTCGTAAAAAAATTGCCGATTTTGCAGGAATGATTGCTTTTGATCAGGATGGAGAAGAGATTTTTACTTTTGGAAAACATAAAGGTGCCAAAGTGGAAAAAGTCTTGGAATCGGAGCCTGGATATTTTAGCTGGATTCAAAATGCTGATTTTCCATTATATACCAAAAAAGTGCTGACAGCAATTAAATTAAGAAAATTAAATACCAAATAAGGTTCTGAGTAACTAAGGTTCTAAGACGCTAAGTTTTTGCCTACTTTCTTAGAATCTCAGCATCTTAGCATCTAGCAACTTAGAAAAAAAATATGAAAATTATTTGTATCGGTAGAAATTATGCCAATCATATAGAGGAATTAAAAAACGAAAGACCGGCAGAACCAGTGATCTTTATGAAGCCTGATTCAGCAGTTTTGTTGAAACAACATCCTTTTGTAATTCCTGAATTTTCTGAAGAAATTCATCATGAAATTGAGATAATTGTAAAAATTAATAAGGTTGGAAAATATATTGAGCCTAAGTTTGCGCACAAATATTATGATGAAATTAGTGTAGGTATTGATTTTACTGCCAGGGATTTACAAGCAAAATTAAAAGAAAAAGGATTGCCTTGGGAAAAAGCGAAAGCCTTTGATGGTTCTGCGGTTATTGGAGATTTTTTGCCTAAAACTGATTTTATTTCGATGGAAAATCTTAGTTTTGAACTGACAAATAATGCAAAAACAGTTCAAAAAGGCAATACGAGTCATATGCTTTGGAAAATTGATGAGCTTATTTCATATGTGTCGCAATTCTTTACATTAAAAATAGGGGATATCATTTTTACAGGAACGCCGGAAGGTGTTGCGGCAGTTAAACCAAACGATGTTTTAGAAGGCTTTTTAGAAGATAAAAAATTATTTAGAATACAAGTAAAATAATGGCTTTAAAATATAACCTTTCGAAAGTGTATGCGCTTTCAGATAATGATCCCGAATTTGTAAACGAAATTCTTAAATTATTTGTTACCGAAGTTCCTGAAGATTTAAAACAAATCAAAGAAGGAATTAAAAAGAAGGATCATAAGTATGCTTATGCTTACGCGCATAAAATTAAACCAACATTAGATTTGTTAGGTTTAAATGTGGCTTTTGAAGAAATTCTTCAGGTTGAAGCCTGGACAAAAGCTGAAGGCAAGAAAAAAGAAATTGTTGAAACTTTCAAAAGTATTAAGGTGCAAGTGAAAGAAGCAATTAAAGAAATCAAAAAAGACTTTGACGTTTAATTTGGGCGTGTCCCTATTTTTGCCCTTTTTTAATTTAGGTCAAAAATAGGGCCGGGTCATCCACTATATCTTTTGTTCCAGAAAATTTTCGTTTAACGTGCCGTCTCTTGTGTCACAAAAGGATGCCGTTTTTACCCCTCACGCAAATCGTTTCTATAAGAACCTACTTTCTAATAATGACTTACTTTGGTGTAAGTAAAATAATCTATTCATATGAAAGCAACTATTATTACAATTGGAGATGAAATTTTAATAGGTCAGATTGTAGATACAAATTCTGGTTTTATTGCAAAATCTCTCGATCGAATTGGAGTCGAAACCAGAGAAATGATTTCGATAAGCGATGATAAAAAACATATTTTAGATACTTTCGCACAACTTCAAAACAAAGTAGATGTTGTTATTGTTACAGGTGGATTGGGGCCAACAAAAGATGATGTTACCAAAAAAACATTCTGTGAATATTTTGACGATGAATTAGTTGTGAATCCCGAAGTTTTGGCTCACGTAACACAATTAATTGAAGGTTTTTATAAGCGGCCAATTTCCCAATTAAATAAAGATCAGGCTCTGGTTCCTTCAAAATGTACCGTTTTGCATAATAAAATGGGGACAGCGCCGGGAATGTGGATGAAAAAAGAAAATACGGTATTTATTTCACTTCCGGGAGTTCCTTATGAAATGAAATATTTAGTTGAAGAAGAAATAATTCCCAAAATTGTTCGCGAATACAAACGCCCATATATCATTCATAAAACAATTTTAACATACGGACAAGGCGAAAGTCTAGTTGCAGAACGTATCGAAGATTGGGAGAATAATTTGCCTGATTTTATCAAATTGGCTTATTTGCCAAATCCGGGCAGAGTGCGTTTGCGCTTAACTGCGAGAGGAACGAATAAAGAAGAATTAGAAGAAGCGATCGAAGTTAATGTAAAATCATTAGATGCGATAATTCACGATATTATAGTAGGTTACGAAGAAAATGAAACCATAGAATCTGTAGTTGGAAAAATTTTAACGAGGCAAAATAAAAGCATTTCGACGGCAGAAAGTTTTACGGGAGGAAAAATTGCCTCGATTTTATCGGGAGTTCCCGGAGCTTCAAAATATTTTAAAGGCAGTGTTGTTTCATATGCAACAGAGGCAAAGGTTAATGTTCTCGGTATCTCGCAAGATTTAGTAGACGAATTTTCTGTAGTAAGTGCACAAGTGGCATCGGCTATGGCTTTGAGTGTGAAACAGATGCTTAAAACAGACTATGCAATTGCAACAACCGGGAACGCCGGACCGACAAAAGGAGACTCAAATGCTGAAATTGGAACTGTTTTTATCGCTTTGGCAACTCCGAATGATATAATTGTGGAAGAATTTAATTTTGGCCAACCACGTGAAAAAGTGATAGATAGAGCTTCGATTAAGAGTTTGGAAATATTACAGAAAGAAATTTTAAAAAATGTGCAATAAATTTTTGCTACAATGGTTTATTTTTCTTTTCTTTGCACCCTGATTTTGAATAACGATAAAAGATAAGTATAATGTCAAGAGTTTGTGACCTTACAGGTAAAAGAGCGATGGTAGGAAATAACGTTTCTCACGCTATGAACAAAACTAAGAGAAAGTTTTCTGTAAACTTAGTTAAAAAGCGTTTTTATCTTCCAGAAGAAGATAGATGGATTACTCTTAGAGTAGCAGCATCTACGATAAAAACAATTAATAAAAATGGAATTTCTGCTGTTTTGAAAAAAGCGCAGTCAGAAGGATTTATCAAATAATCTTTTCCTAAATAAATATATAGCAAGATGGCAAAGAAAGGTAATAGAATCCAGGTAATTTTAGAATGTACTGAGCACAAGACTTCTGGTGTTCCAGGAACTTCTAGATATATTACAACTAAGAACAAAAAAAATACTCCAGACAGATTAGAGATTAAAAAATTTAATCCAATCTTAAAAAGAGTAACTGTTCACAAAGAAATTAAGTAATAATTAGAGATTTTTGTAAATCTCAAATGGTTTAGCCATTTCGAGTTTTATAAGAAACTTCAAATAACATTTGAATCATGGCAAAGAAAACCGTAGCATCGTTACAAACAGCTTCTAAGAGATTATCAAAAGCCATCAAAATGGTGAAATCTCCTAAAACTGGTGCATATACATTCGTAGAATCTATTATGACTCCTGAGGAAGTTGATAATTTCTTGAAAAAGAAATAATAACAATTACAGTATATAGAAAAGCTACTTTCATTCCGAAAGTAGCTTTTTTATTTTTATATTTGTCTAAAATTTAGAGAAGCACAAATTGGTTTTTTTAAACAAAAATTTATGATTTTACTTCAATCTTTTATTCTTAACTTTATTTAGAATAAAAGATTTAACAATATCTAAAATTAGTTTAAAAACAAGTTGCCTTTTTTAAGCTTTGAGGCTTTGGATCGTTAATAATCCGAAAGTCTAACAATCTAATACTATATACAATAATGAGTTTTTTTAAAAAATTATTCTCTACTGATAAAAAAGAGACTTTAGACAAAAGTCTTGAAAAATCAAAAACTACTTTTTTTTCAAAGTTAAGTAAAGCTGTTGCCGGGAAATCTAAAGTCGATGACGATGTTTTAGATGATCTTGAAGAAATTCTTGTAGCATCTGATGTTGGTGTAAACACAACTTTGAAAATAATTTCAAGAATTGAAAAACGCGTTGCCGAAGATAAATATTTAGGAACAGAAGAATTAAACCAGATTCTTCGTGAGGAAATTGGCTCATTATTATCTGAAACCAATACAGGCGAAGCAACCGAATTTGAAATTCCTAAAGATAAAAAGCCATATGTTTTAATGGTTGTAGGAGTAAATGGAGTTGGTAAAACAACGACTATTGGTAAATTGGCTTATCAGTTTAAAAAAGCGGGTTACAAAGTGGTTTTAGGTGCTGCGGATACGTTTCGTGCTGCTGCGATCGATCAGTTACAAGTTTGGGCAGATCGTGTTGATGTGCCAATTGTAAGACAAAATATGGGAAGTGATCCTGCTTCTGTAGCTTTTGATACATTGCAATCAGCAGTTGCTCAAAATGCAGATGTTGTTATTATTGATACTGCGGGACGTTTGCATAACAAAATTAATTTGATGAATGAGTTAACCAAAGTAAAACGTGTAATGCAAAAGGTTGTTGTCGATGCACCTCATGATGTACTTTTGGTTTTGGATGGTTCTACAGGTCAAAATGCTTTTGAACAGGCCAAACAATTTACAGCAGCGACCGAAGTAACTTCTTTGGCTGTAACTAAACTTGACGGAACTGCAAAAGGTGGTGTTGTTATCGGTATTTCAGATCAGTTTCAAATTCCTGTAAAATACATTGGTGTTGGTGAAGGAATTGAGGATTTACAGGTCTTTAATAAATACGAATTTGTAGATAGTTTTTTCAAATAATATTTTTCAGATAATTCAATGAGTTTTTCTTCTTTAAAAAATATAACGCCTCTTACTTTTTATTTCGGAAGCGTTATTTGTTTTGTTTTAGCAAATGTTTTGCGAGACAAAAGTTTGTCTTTTTATTATGTTTTATTGGTTTTAGGATTGGGTTTGTTTTTCATGGGGATCCTAAAGAGATTACGTACTAAACGTTAATTACTGATACAAAGCACTAATTTTCTCCCACAAAGTTTCGTCAAAATCAGATAAGGCTAAGTTGACATCGTCTGCTGCATCTCCCATTCTGATAATGACCATGTTTTTACTTGGAACAACATATATTTTCTGATCGTTTTTGCCTAAGGCCATAAACATATCGTTTGGTGCAGTTGGAATTATGCTTCCGGGAAATGTAAGCTGTGATTGCGGTAAATGATAAGAAGCTTTGCCATTTAGCCACCACAAATAGCCATATCCTAAATTGATATTTTGTGAAGTTGTTGTGGCTTCATTAAAATAAGTTTCGTTTAAGATTTGCGTATTATCCCATTTTCCTTTGTTAAGCATTAAAAGGCCAAATCGTGCCATACTTCTTGAAGTGCTGGTATAAACGCTGTTTACGCCAAGCTGAACCCAATTGCCATTCATGCCAATTTTATCTCTTAATTTGGCATTAAAATAATTCTCCCAACTTTGTCCGCTTGCTGCTGCGACAACATCCTGCAATTTTACATATACATTATGATATGCCCAACGGCTTCCGGCATCGGCTTTGTAAATAAGACTTGTGGGATCTACATCATCTGTGCTGTCGTCGAGACCTGATGTCATGGTTAATAAATGTTTACAGGTAATCAGGTTTTCTTTTTCGATTGTTTCGCTTGTCCAGCCTGTGCCAATGTATTGTGATACTTTGTTATTAATGTTTAATAATCCTTCTTGCTGAGCAATTCCGGTCATTGTAGAGGTTAATGTTTTTCCGGCGCTTGCCCAGTACCAGTTTGTTGTTGCAGAATGTCCGTTAAAGTAATTTTCCATTACGATTCGCCCATTGACAAGAATGATGAAGGATTTGGAATTTTTGAGTTCTAAATAATCTAAAAGCGGCTGAACAGCGTTTTGATTCCATTTTAAATCTGAAATAGATTTTGTTTCCCAAGTATTTCCTGTTGAAGGAGGAAAATACATGCTTTGAGTTTCTATTGGCGTTTGTTCCGTTGGATCTGAACTGCATCCTGCCAAAAATAAGATTGTCAGAAAGCTTAAAATAGTTTTGGTCATGTTTTTTGGTTTTGGTTTAGGGTTTGACCAAAAATATGTAAAATAGTTTAATGGGTTTTGTGAATTTTTATTTCTTTTAGAGTGATATAAAGTTAACTTTGTAGTTCACTAAATTTCTTTTGAAAACTGGAGCCCTAGCCCCGATTGGGAGGGAAAATCCTTTTGTGCTGGGGTTCAGCACAAAAGATTTGGAAGGACAGCGGGAAATAGCTCCTTATAAATATTATTATATGAAAAACACTTTTATGGTTTTGGTTTTGTCGCTTTTGTTTGTAAGCTGTAAACAAGAAATTAAACCTGCGGATATTGCAAAACTAAACGGTTACTGGGAAATCGAAAAAGTGGTTTTTGATAAAGGCGAAGAAAAGGCATATGGAATGAATGAGAACTTTGATTTTTTTCAGATGAAAGGAAACAAAGGAACCCGAACAAAAGTGATGGCGCAGCTTGACGGAACTTTTTTAACAACGGATACATTTGAAAATGTTTCGGTTAGGTTTACAGATAAGGGAATTTTTCTGGATTATAAAACGGATTATGCAAAGTGGAGTGAAGAACTGATTTCGATTTCTGATGAAACATTTGTGGTAAAGAATGATCAGAATAAAGAATATCATTATAAAAAAGCAGGACCAATAAATATTTTAAACGATGGCAAAAAGACTAAATAACGAAAGTACGATTGGGGCTGTTTTGCAACAGATTATTCAGGTGAATAAATTGCAGCCCGGAATGGATCAGATTGATGTAAAAGAAGCTTGGGGGAACTTAATGGGGAATGGCGTGAAAACGTATACTAAAAACGTTGTTTTGAAAGGAAGTACACTCTATGTTGAACTTGGATCTGCTGTTTTGAGAGAAGAATTGAGTCACGGAAAATCGAAAATCGTTAAGATGATTAATGAGGAATTAGGACGCGAAGTGGTGAAGGATGTTGTGCTTCGATAATTTTAGATTTTAGATTTTAGATTTTAGATTTTAGATTTTAGATTTTAGATTTTTCGAAATATTCTATAAAAAAAATCCATTTCAATTGAAATGGATTTTTTTTGTTTTGACATAGGTCCAGCAATCTAAAAATCTAAAATCTGAACTCTAAAATCATAAATTAAAACTGCTCTCTTCCGGCAAAGTGAAATGCACCTTCGATAGCAGCATTTTCGTCGCTATCAGAACCGTGAACTGCATTTTCTCCAATAGAAGTTGCGTATGCTTTACGAATAGTTCCTTCAGCAGCTTCAGCAGGATTTGTAGCTCCAATTAAAGTTCTGAAATCTTCTACAGCGTTATCTTTTTCTAAAATTGCAGCAACAATTGGTCCGCGTGACATGAATTCAACTAATTCTCCGTAGAAAGGTCTTTCTGCGTGAACTGCGTAAAAAGCCTGAGCATCAGCTACAGTTAATTGAGTTAATTTTAATGAAACGATTTTGAAACCTGCGTTAGTAATCATTGCTAAGATGTTCCCGATGTGTCCGTTTGCTACAGCATCTGGCTTAATCATTGTAAAAGTTCTATTTGTTGCCATTTTTGTGTTTTTAAATTTTGTGCAAAAATAGACTTTTTTATGAATTGATTTTAATAAATTCATAATTAAAACACTACAGAATGATGTTTTGAGTAATTTTTTTTAAATCATATAAGTTATATAAGTTCATTAATTACTTGCATATAGATTGTCGATCTAAAAATATACTGCATTACTAAAATATACTGCATTACTAAAATGAACTTATATAACTTTAATGGTGAAAAGAAATAATTAGACTTTGAAAATCAGTTTATTTTTGTAGAATATCCATAGAATAAATGTCCAGATGCAAACGTAAACCAATGCTCCGGCCAAAGATGCTGTCATTGGATTACTGAAAAATGGAGCAATTCCGAAACCATACAGATAACTTAAAAGATTGATTTTTTCTTCAGGATTATGCGGATTTTGGAATTCAATCATTACTAAAGCCTGTGGAATAATCTGAGAAGTGAAAAACACAATCATAGGATTTACGCCCCAAATTAAAAATGGTTTAAACCCTTTTTTATAATCAGCAATATCAATTACATAATATAAAATCGATAGAAATGTGGCTGCTAATCCTGTGGTATATAAAACATAACTGCTTGTCCAGATTGATTTGTTGATTGGGAAAACAATATTCCAAAGCAAGCCAGCAATGATAAGTGCTATACCGGCGATGGCCATTTTTGTAGCTTTTTGCGTTTTAGATATTTCACGCATTAATATTTGGCCAATTAATAAACCGATAATTCCGTTTACGATGGATGGAAGTGTGCTTAAAATTCCTTCCGGATCCCAGGTTACGGTTCCGCGGTACATATGACCTTTTAATAAAACGCTATCCAGCCATGCCGCTAAATTGGTTCCTTTCTCCAGATTGGCTTCACCAATTCCCGGAACAGGAATTAACGTCATTAACGCCCAGTAACCCAATAGTAAAAAAACTCCAGTTACAATTTGCGTTTTTTGAGAGGTTTTTAAATACAATAGTGAAACTACAAAATATACAATGGCAATTCGCTGTAAAACTCCCGGAAGGCGAACGTCGTGATACGCTTCAATTCCGCTATAGGCTAAAAATAAGTATGTAATTAAAATAGAAAAAGCCAGAATATTTTTGACTTTAGAACTAAAATTTCCCATTAAGGCGTAACCAACTGCAATCGTGATCGCCAAACGGCCAATTAAAAGTGGAATTCCTTCAAGTCCGAATAATTGTATTTTGCCAAAAAAGTTGAAAAATATCCCTAAACATAACATTCGTAAGGAACGAACTAAAATTTTATTGAACGTAGTTTCGTCATAGATTTTATCTGGCATTGCAAGCGGAACCGCAACTCCCATAATAAAAACAAAGAAGGGAAACACCAAATCGGTTAAAGTGCAGCCGTGCCATTCGGCGTGTAAAAGTGGCGGATAAACATTGCCCCAATCGCCGGGGTTGTTTACAATTGTCATTAATAAAATAGTTAATCCTCTGAAGACATCCAATGAAATCAAGCGCTCTCTAGTCATAGTTTTTGGTAATAGGTTAGTTTTTGTTTTAAAGGTTGCTATTTGGTTTAGAGAGGCAATAATTTCAGAAGAGGCGGTTATTTATTCTGATGACTATTACTTTATTATTTTGGTTGCCACGAATTACACTAATCTTCACGAATTCATTGTCAATTTTGTCAATAAAAAATTAGTGAAAATTAGTGCAATTCGTGGCAAACCTTTTTTATATCATAATTATATTAAAATTCGTTTCTAATGGTTTTAGTTTTTGAATTAAAAGCGGAATTAATTGTTCTCCTTTTTCCAGATAAAATTCAGAAAAATTAGATTGACGTTCCTGTAAACTTTGATTCGGGAATAACTCGCATTGTAAATCTGTAACTCGTTGTATTTCTGAATCTAATTTTCTTTTTTGTGCTTTTAATAATCTTTTTTCAAGGTTTTCTAAACCTTTCTTTTGTTTTACTTCCTGTGCTTTTACAGCTCCGGTAAATGATTTGTCGGTTTGCTGCGCTAATTCGTAAAGATATTCAAATTGTTTTTCTAACGTTTCTTTTTGTGGCGTTAAATCAATGGGAAAAGCAGATAATTTGTGTGTAATCGCATTGACTAAATCGGCAGGTTTTGTAAACAGATCTTTCCAGCTTAAATTTAAATTATCAGCTTTTTTAGCTTGCTTTTCGGTGCTTAAAAGAACTGAATTTCGAACCAAAAGCATCGGAAAAGTGATGTTTACAGCATTAAAAAACGATTTTAATTCCAGCCAATAAGCTATTTCTCCGCCTCCGCCAATGTAGCATAAATTAGGCAGGATAATTTCCTGATATAATGGACGCATAATCACGTTTGGACTAAATTTTTCAGGATTGCTTTCTAATAACTTTAAAATTTCTTCTTTTGAAAACGAAATTTTAGTGTTGTTGACAAAGTATTTTTCATGTTCGAATATAATTCGCTCACGCAAAGTATCTTCAATATAAAATAAATTGATTTCACGTGGATTTACCTGAACAGTATAATCTTGTAATTGCGTAATTGCTTCCTGAACGGCTTTGAATGAAGTTTGATTTTCTAATTCTTCTTTTACAAAAGGAATAAAAGCGCGTTTTAAATCGGCATCATCAGCATCAAGAATTACTAACCCATATTGAGCGAATAAGCTATCAGCTAAAAAGCGTGTGGCGTCAGCAAGGTTTTCGTGTTTTAAATAAGCTTCTTCAAAAAGTTTTTTCAAAACACCGGCATTCGTACTTGAGCCTAATTCTAAGGAATAAATTTCTAAAAACTCCGCTAAACCTTCTGTAGAAAGTCTGCCAACAGGACCGGTACTTTCTTTATTCCATCTGAATTTTTTTCCTTTAAAATTAAAATAATTGATCTCCTCAAAATCGTGATCTTCTGTTGCCATCCAATAAATGGGAACAAAATTATAAGTTGGATATTTTGATTTTAATTCTTTGGTAAGATTAATCGTCGAAATGATTTTGTATAAAAAATACAGCGGACCGCTAAACAAGTTTAATTGATGTCCGGTTGTAATCGTAAAAGTATTTTCTAGCGCGAGAAGCTCGATATTTTGTTTGGTCGAATCAGAAATTTCAATGTTTTGATATTGCTTTTTTAAAGTGGCAACAAGCGGAATCCGGTTGTTGTTATTAAAATTCGATTGTTTTTCAACGATTTGTTTTTCAAAGTTTTCCAGCGTTGGAAAATGATGGTATAGAGATTGTAATTCGGGTTTTTGATCTAAGTAATCTTGTATCAATTTAGAGAAATATCCTGAGTTTTGGTAGCTGATACAGTCGGTGGGCATAATTTTAGATTTATTTTTGACAGCTGTAAATTTAATGAAAATATATACTTAAAAGTGTTTTTAACGAATGCTTAATACTTGATTTTCGTTTTTTGTTTTAAAGTTCATCTAATCAAGTTTTTAGTTTCAGTTAAATTCAAATTATTTAAAATGTAAAATGCGTCTAATTTGTTAAAAAAGTGTAAGTGTCTTGAAACTAATTGTTCTAAATGTGAAATATTCACAACGAAACTATATTTTTGTAATCAAAAAAAGATATACCTAATTTTGCATGAAAAATAACCCTGCCCAAAAGAATTCCTTAAAACATATTCTTTTTGGATCCTTAATTGGGACCACAATAGAATTTTTTGATTTTTATATTTATGCCAACGCAGCCGTATTGGTTTTTCCACAATTATTTTTTCCGGGTGCAGATTCGACAATGGCAACTCTGGAATCTTTAGCTACATTTTCAATTGCCTTTTTATCTCGTCCGTTAGGTTCTGCTTTTTTTGGACATTATGGAGATAAAATTGGTCGTAAATTTACTTTGGTAGCCGCTCTGCTAACAATGGGTATTTCAACAGTTACCATTGGATTTTTGCCAAGTTATGCCAGTATTGGTGTTGCAGCTCCTTTATTGTTAATGCTCTGTCGATTTGGGCAAGGTGTTGGTTTAGGAGGCGAATGGGGAGGAGCTGTTTTATTAGCCATCGAAAATGCACCGCCGAATAAACGTGCCTGGTATGGAATGTTTCCGCAATTGGGAGCTCCAATAGGATTACTGCTTTCAGGAGGAACTTTTTTATTGTTAACAGATTCAATGAGCAATGAAGATTTTATGGATTATGGATGGAGAATTCCGTTTATTGCCAGTTCCCTTTTGGTGGTAATAGGTTTTTATATCCGAACTAAAATTACAGAAACACCTTCTTTTGAAAATTCTAAAAATGCGCATGAAGAAGTGAAAATCCCGTTTTTAACACTGGTTAAATCCTATAAAAATCAATTAATTTTCGGCACATTTTCTGCCATTACAACCTTTTTGGTATTTTATTTAATGACTGTTTTTACCTTAAGCTGGGCTACTTCAGATTTAGGGATTATTAAAAGAAATGGGTTATTAATACAATTATTTTCGGTACTGTTTTTTGCTATTTTTATTCCAGTTTCTGCTGTAGTTGCAGATAAAATTGGCCGTCGTAAAATGCTTATTATAGCTACGGCTGCTATAGCGATTTTTGGATTTTTCTTTTCTTATTTCTTAAGTTCTGGGAATATCGTTTTGGTTACTACTTTTGCCTGTATCGGAATGTCTTTAATGGGATTCACTTATGGTCCTTTGGGAACATTTTTATCAGAGTTGTTTCCAACGAATGTCCGTTATTCCGGTGCTTCTTTGACTTTTAATTTAGCAGGAATTCTTGGTGCTGCTTTTGCGCCTATGATTGCAATTTGGTTAGCATCTACATATGATGTGAGTTATGTTGGCTTTTATTTAATGGGAGCAGCATTTATTTCTTTGATCTCATTTTTAGTAATTAGCAAAGAGGAACATAAGTTTTAGGTTCTTTAACCGCAATTTTTTTATTAAGATATATTACAAAGTCCACAACTTCGATAACTATCGATATTGCGGACTTTGTTGTTTAAAATTGAAACCAAAAACTCCTTTTAATCTTTTGCTGAAAAGTCTCTAAATATCCCGTATTTTTGCAAAAAAAAAAATCTTTTGAAAAGCAAACTTTTCATCGTTACACCTCCTTTTACACAACTGAATACTCCGTATCCGGCCACTGCGTATATAAAAGGATTTTTAAATACCAAAAATATCGAATCGGTTCAGGCTGATTTGGGTATTGATGTTATTTTGGAGCTGTTTTCGAAAAAGGGATTGCAAGATTTGTTTCAGGTTTCAAGTTTTAAGTTTCAAGGTGGAAATGAAATCTCTGATAATTCGAAACGTATTTTTGCTTTACAGGACGAATATATCAGGACAATTGATGCCGTAATTCAGTTTTTACAGGGAAAAAATCCAACTTTGGCTTTACAGATTTGTCAGGAAGATTTTCTGCCCGAAGCTTCTCGTTTTGCACAATTAGAAGAACTTGATTGGGCTTTTGGAACAATGGGAACGCAGGATAAAGCAAAACATTTAGCGACTTTATACCTTGAAGATATTTCGGATTTTATTGTAGAATGTGTCGACGAAAATTTTGGCTTTAGCCGATATGCGGAGCGTTTAGGCCGAAGCGCCAATTCTTTTGATGAACTTTATGAAGCTTTACAGCAGAACCCCACTTACATAGATTCTATTCTAATTTCAATTTTAAAAGAAAAAATTGAAGCTGTAAAACCAACTTTCTTTTTAATTTCAGTTCCCTTTCCTGGGAATTTATATAGCGCGTTTCGATGCGCACAATGGATAAAACAAAACCATCCGGAAATTAAAATTTCTATGGGAGGCGGTTTTCCAAATACCGAATTACGTTCTCTTTCTGATGCTCGCGTTTTTGAATTCTTTGATTTTATTACTTTAGATGATGGCGAAGTGCCAATTGAAGAATTAATTTTCAATCTGGAAAATCCAAATGATGTCACTTCGAACGAAGTCGAGAAGCGGTATAAAAGAACTTTTTTATTAGAGGACGGGAAAGTAGTTTATAAAAACAATTCCTTAAAACACGATTATAAACAGGCTTTTGTGGGAACGCCTGATTATTCTGATTTGTCTTTGGATAAATACATTTCTGTTATCGAAATCGTAAACCCAATGCACAGAATGTGGAGCGATGGACGCTGGAACAAACTCACAATGGCGCACGGCTGTTATTGGGGAAAATGTACTTTTTGTGATATCTCTTTAGATTACATAAAAGTTTACGAGCCTGTTGCGGCCAATTTGTTGTGTGATCGAATGGAAGAGATGATGCAGCAAACAGGGCAAAATGGCTTTCATTTTGTTGACGAAGCTGCACCGCCAGCTTTAATGCGTGCTTTGGCTTTGGAAATTTTACGCAGAAAACTTGCCGTTACATGGTGGACAAACATTCGATTTGAAAAAAGCTTTTCTAAAGATTTATGTCTGTTGCTAAAAGCTTCTGGTTGTATTGCCGTTTCCGGAGGTTTAGAAGTTGCTTCAGATCGATTATTAAAGTTAATTGACAAAGGTGTAACAGTTGAACAAGTTGCAAAGGTAACCCGAAATTTTACTGAAGCAGGGATCATGGTTCATGCTTATTTAATGTATGGATATCCAACACAAACCGTTCAGGAAACAATTGACAGTTTAGAAATGGTTCGTCAGTTATTCGAAGCCGGAATTCTGCAATCTGGTTTTTGGCATCAGTTTGCGATGACAGCGCATAGTCCGGTTGGGTTATATCCGGAGAAATTTGGTGTAACAAAAACAACAGAAGTCATTGGAACTTTTGCCAATAATGATATTGAGTACACCGATTCTACAGGAATCAATCATGATAAATTTAGTTTCGGACTAAAAAAGTCTCTTTTTAATTTCATGCACGGAATCTGTTTTGATTATGAACTTCAGGATTGGTTCGACTTTAAAATTCCGAAAACGAAAATCGATCCCTATTTTATTTTTAATGCACTTGAAGACACAAACGATTTCAATACAAAACCAAATGCAAAAGTGGTTTGGTTGGGAGGAAAACCTTCTGTGGAATATTTTACAAAATCAAAAAAAGGCCAAACCTGGGAAATGATGATGTTTACTTTTCATGATAAAAAAGAAAGCTTCAACATTCAAACCAATAAAAATGAAGGCGAATGGCTGGTTGAGATCTTAAAAAAGATCGCTATTTCAAACGGTAAAAATTATACTTTCCAGGAAATAAAAGCCGACTTTGAAACTGAATTAGATGATTTTGAATTGTTTTGGTATTCAAAACCAATTAATACTTTGCGTGAATTTGGGTTGTTGGTTTTATAGCTTTTCAAATCATAAACTGATAAAAACAAGTAATCCGAATTTCGATTTTTTGAATTATTTATTTGAATAGTATTGCGGAGTTGCTTGCGGAGATTCCTCCTCCGTCGGAATGACATACAGAACGTATTATCTATCTTTATTAGCCAAAATTACCACAAAGTTTGTCATTCCGACGGAGGAGGAATCTCCGCAAGTAGCTCGACAAAGATTGACAAAAATTTAAAACAAAATTTTAATTCAATAAGAAACATTCTCCCCATCCTCAGGAATCGAAACTTTATTTAAAAGATCATTTTCAGATAATGCTTCTCTTAATTCTTTTCTGGTTGTGGGACAATGATTTAAAGCTTCCAGATGATTTGCAAAAACCTGGCTGGGTGCCAAAGCAACAAATTTCAAAATATCATTCATTCGCATTAATAAAGGCTGCCCAATGTCGAGTCGGGCAGTTCCGCAGGCTACAACGGCAATTTCAGGTTTAAACTCAACAAGAACTTTTTGAACATGCTCTGTAAAGATTGTATCAGAACTAAGATAAATTGATTTTTCATTTGGTAATTCGATATGGAAACCCATTACATTTCCCATCAGTTTTGCGATAAAACCATAACCGTGAATAGCCGGAATGCCAATAATTTTCCCGTCTAAAAAAGGTTGAGGATTCCAATAATCCAATGTCTGAGTAATGTTTAAACCTCTTTTTGTCAGCGCTTTTTCATCTTTAATACTGCAAATTACCGGAATACTTTTTCTTCTTAAAAAAACTTCGCCGGCTTTGTCAATATGATCAGGATGCAAATGCGTAATCAGGCAATGTGTAACTTTACTTAAAATCTCTCTGCTGTTTTTAGGAAGAGCTACTAATGGATTTCTTTTAGGTTTATATCGAAAAAAGGTAAAAGGTGCAATCGTTTTTCTCTTTCCTAACATCGGATCGACTAAAATAACATGTTCATCTGTTTCTATAACTAAAGTGGCATTTCTTAAGTGATGAAATTTCATATCTGAAAAAGTTTAGATATTAAAAATACAAAATTTTGAAATAAATAGTAGCACTAATTACATCTTAAAACGAAAACCAACGCCGTGTATGTTTTCTATAGCAATACCTTCTTCATTGATTAAAATTTTGCGTAAACGCGAAATAAAAACATCCAGACTTCTTCCGGTAAAATAATCGTCATTTCCCCAAAGTGCCGAAAGTATTTTTTCTCTTTTTAGAACCATATTTTTATTATTGTAAAATAATTTTAAAAGTTCTGCTTCCCGTTGTGTAAGACCTATTTTTTCCTCTTCATTAAAAAGAAAGAAATTTGTGAAATCAAATTGGTATTTTCCAATAGTGTAAAGAATACTTTCTGCATTATTATTTTTCTGGGAACGTTTGAGGAAAATTTCAATTTTCAATAACAATTCTTCAATACTAAAAGGTTTTACCAGATAATCATCGGCCCCTAAACGCAATCCTTTAATGCGGTCTTCTTTTAAGGTTTTAGCCGAAAGGAAAATAATCGGGATATCCGTATTGCTTTTTCTAATTTCGGTTGCCAGTTCAAATCCATCCATTTTTGGCAACATAATATCAAGAATGCAAATATCGAAATCTTCTTTTTTAAAAGCTTCCAAACCCGATTTTCCATCACAGCAATGAACTACGTCGTAATTATTTTGTTCCAGATTGTCTTTGGTCAGAAACGCTAATGTTTCATCATCTTCGGTATAAAGAATTTTAAAATTTTTCATTTTTTATAAGGAATTGATATGGTGATAGTAACACCTTTTATTTCGTTGTTTTCGGCTTTTATTTTCCAGTTTTGCAAATTGCAAATTTCTTTTACATAGTATAAACCAAGGCCAAAACCATTGACTTCATTACTTTTTTCATTTTGAATGCGGTAAAACTTATCAAATATTAAAGATATATTTTTATTCGAAATCCCGATTCCGTTATCAATAAAAGCTAATTTCAAAACCTTATTTTCTTCTGTAATCTTAATCGTAATTTCAGGTTTTTCATTGCAATATTTTACTGCATTGTCTAATAAATTGTAAATCAAATTGGTAAAATGAAAAACGTCTGTTTCAATTTTATAATCATTTGATTTTCCGCTAATTTTTATGTTTGCTTCAGGATATTTTAATACAATATTTTCAATTGTTTCTTCCAGAACAGGAACAATCAAAATTGATTCTTTTTTTAGTTCTAAAGTCTTATAATCAGACTTTGAAGTATTTAAAATTTTCTCAATATGATGATTTAATTTATGACTTTGCTTTATAATAATGTCTGTATAAGTATGCAGTTTTTTATCTTCTTTAATCGGATTTTGTTCAATTAAATACTTCGAGGCAATTAAAATCGAAGAAAGCGGTGTTTTAAATTCATGCGTCATATTATTGATAAAATCGCGCTGCAATTCAGAATATTTTTTTTGTTGTAAAAGCGTAAAAATAGAATAGACATAAATTAACAGAATAAGAATCAATACAATTGAAAGTACAAACCAAAAACGCATCGAACTAAATAAATAAGATGTTTCATTGGGGAAACGAACAGCAAAATAATAAACGAGATTTTTATGCTTTGGAAAATAAACGGATTGTTTTCCTTTTTCTTGCTTAGATAATGAAATATAATTTCCATATACCATTTCGTCGCTTTGACAATTGTACATAGCATATTCGAAATCAGTAGTAATATTCATTTTTTTGAATTCTGTTTTCAGGTAAAATTCCAGAATATCAGGTTCAAAATCATTTTCGACATTTACGATATAATAGTCATTGGCAATTTTCTGGACAGGGTTCTGTACCGGTAACTCATGATTGGTACCTTCGTAGAGCTTTTTTGCCACTTCAAGCAAGGCAATATGGGTTTTTTGGCTTAATTTTTTTTGCTCTAAAGTAAAGGCTTCTCTGGTCCAAAGTAATTGTGCTACCAAAATACCTATGATAGCAATAAGTCCTAAAAGAATGATACTGTTGAGTTTATTTATTTTCAATGAAAAGTATTTTGATAGTGTAATATAGTTAAAAATTAAAAGAAATTAAATGAAAAATATCCGTTAACAAGTCGTTAACAAACATTTGAAACCGCTTAACAGCGAATTGTTTTTATCTAAACTACTTTTGATAAAGGAAATTTAACCATAAACCACTTTAAATAAATTTATTATGAAAATTATCAAAATTCCAATGTTAGCTTTAGCTTTAGGATTAATGTCTTTCTCTGCTATCGCGCCAGTTCAGTCATTAGTTTGCACAAATGAAAATAGTACAATTGCAGCATCAACGATACTTTGGAAAGCAGAAACGGTTGATGTAGGTGAGATTCCGCAAGGAACACCAAAAGCCATTGTTTACGAATTTAAAAATACAGGAAAAACTGCCGTTATAATTACCAATGTAAAAGGATCTTGTGGTTGTACAGCAACAGATTATACAAAAGAGCCAATTTTACCGGGTAAATCAGCAAAAGTAACGGCAACTTATAATGCTGCAAATAAAGGTGCATTTACAAAAACAGTTACTGTAACAACAAGTGCAGAAGAAACACCAAAAACTCTGACGTTAAAAGGAACGGTTATCTAAAAATAAAAGGTTGATTATAAAGGGAAAAACTCCGGATATGTAATGTATTCGGAGTTTTTTTTATGCTCATTAATTAAAGTATTCTTGAAAGAACTTAATCAAAAATATTGTTCGTAAATGTGTGATTTTATTTTTTTGTAAAAGTGTTGTTTGTATCAAAACTTTTCTATTTTTATTGAAAAAATCATTGTGAAACGTTTCTACTCGATTGTTGCTTTTGTGCTTCTTATTGCTGTTTTTTCTTGTAATAAGAAAGAGGAAAAGAAAGAAATATTAAAAAAAACTTCAGAGAAAGAGGTTCCTGAACTTAAAATTACAATCGATAGTTCTGGTATTTCCACTTTTTATCAAACATATCCTAAATTGATTAAATTTCAGAATGAGGTTTTTGCTTTATACAAGAAAAACAAATCGACTCAATTGTGGCTGGACAACAAAGGTGTTGTTGAGTACGGAAATACATTATTCAATAAATACAAAGGATTAGAGCTGGAAGGTTTGAAAGCTAATTTCCCTTATAAGGAACTAATCAGTCCTGTTTTTGAACATACCGCTGAAAATAAGTTATCAAAATCAGATACTGATTTAATGATTTCAAACTTGTATTTTTATTACGTTCAGAAAGTTTCTGGCGTAGACGAAAAAACTTCAAGAGCGCTGGAATGGCTTTTGCCCCGAAAAAAAGTCAATTATCAGGTTTTTTCAGATTCTATTTATAATAAATCGACGATTAGTGATGACAAAAAGAGCAAGATGTTCAGCCAATATTATAAGCTTCGCGACGCACTTCATCGTTATAGAGAGATCGAGAAAAAAGGAGGATGGAAAGCCATCCAGACTGATGTCGATTTTAAAAGTTTTAAATTAGGAGATTCTGTAGCTTCAATTGGGCAAATAAGAGAAAGACTTTTTGTAACCGGAGATCTTAAAGAAGATAATAAAAGTAATATATGTGATACTACTTTAATAAAAGCAATTAAAAGTTACGAATTACACCACGGCTTAACTCCAAAAAATATTATTTTACCGGAACATATTGCCGAACTTAATGTTACTGTTTCTGATAGAATCAAAACCATAATTGCTAATATGGAGCGTTGCCGATGGATAGATCCTGAACTTGAAAAAGGAAAAGAATATATCGAAGTGAATATCCCGGAATTTAGATTGTATTTAATTCGCAATCACGATATCGCATTTGTGTCTCCGGTAGTGGTAGGAAAAGCAATGACTAAAACCGTGATTTTTAGCGGAATGATGAACAATATTGTATTTAGCCCGTATTGGAATGTGCCGCCAAGTATAATTAAAAGTGAAATAAAACCCGGAATGGCAAAGAACAAGAATTATCTGGCTCAGAAAAATCTGGAGTGGAATAATGGCGCTGTTCGTCAATTACCAGGAAAAAATAATTCGCTTGGTTTGGTGAAGTTTTTATTCCCAAATTCAAATAATATTTATTTGCACGACACGCCGGCAAAAAGTTTGTTCGAAAGAGAAAACAGAGCTTTTAGTCATGGTTGCGTTCGTGTGGGAAAACCAAGAGAATTGGCAATCGAACTTTTAAAACAAGATCCTTCATGGACGCCGGCAAGAATAGATAAAGCAATGCATGCCGGGAAAGAAAATTGGGTGAGCTTAAAAAAGAAAGTGCCCGTTTATATTGGCTATTTTACCGCCTGGGTAGATCGCGACGGAAATTTGAATTTTTATAAAGATGTTTACAAAAGAGATGATAGTTTGATCAAACTACTCACAGAAGAATAAGTTTAAAAAAGGTTGCCATGAATTTCACGAATTTCCACTAATTTTTATGTGTGGAAAGTATAAATTAATTCGTGAAATTCGTGGCCAAAAACTATTTAGCAGATATCACATCAATACATTTATAAAATCGATTGGTGTAATGTTCTGTGTCTAGTGAAGTAATTGTTACGCTATTTACTTTTCCGGAAGAAGCATGTATAAATTTAGATTTCATTGCGTTGGCCTCGCAAATAATTCCTAAATGGCCAACAACAGTCCTGTCTTTATAACCGTAAAAAACTAAAATATCTCCTACTTTAAAATCTTCAGGATTTAGCGGAGCCCCTAAATCTTTATAACCGCTTGAACTTCTTGGTAAAGTCATACCAAAATTTTTAAAAACATAGCTTACAAATCCGGAACAGTCGAAACCTTTTTTCGGATCACTTCCTGCATATACATAAGGAACACCTAAATAGTTTTTAGCGTAGCTGATAATCGAATCGCGGTCGATTTTACCTGATGGTTTCTGAATTTGAATTGCCTCTGTTTTATCTTCTTTTTTACAAGTAAAAGAAGAACATAAAATGGCAGAAAAGAATAATATATAGAGACTTGATTTCATTTTTTTGAAGTTAAATCAGAAGATTAATTCATAAAGATAAACTCTTGCTTTTGAATATCAAAGAAATAGTTCTTTGGGAGTTTTTCTTATAAAAAATAAAACGTAGAAATTGTATAATTATTTTGGTGATTTTTTATTGTCTTTTGATGTTTTAGTATCTTTTTCGAAAGCTTATTTCAGATATATTTGTGAATCTCATTTAGATTTAACTAATAATATTATGTTTCTAAAAAAAATACCGCTTTTAATTCTGTTTTTATTGATTTCGATCGTTTCGAATTCACAAAGTAAAACCACAACTTTTTTATATGAAGGAAGAGTTGAAAAACTTCAAAATGGTAATGTTGTTTTGATCGGCACAGCGTCTTCTGTTTCTTTTAATTTTACTGGAACTGAATGTTCAATTTCGCTTCAAAGTGTTGATTCGTACGAACATCATAATTATGTTTCATTGGTTTTAGATGGAAAATATTTGGGAAAAATGAGAGTTGAAAAAGGGGCAGTTCAATCTTTTCCAGTAAAAACTACAGCTGACAAAAAAATCCATAGACTTGAAATTTATAAAAATACCGAAGCTCAAAGCGGAAATATTTTATTTGCAGGAACAACCGCGAAACTGACTTCAATTTCTACCAAGAAGAAAAAGAAAATAGAATTTATAGGCGATTCAATTACTTGTGGTGCAGCCAGCGATTCTGTGGATTGTGATAAGGGAGAATATCACGATCATCATAATGGTTATTTTGCTTATGGGCCCAGAATTTCAAGAAAAATTGATGTTGATTATTTGGTAAGCTCTGTTTCTGGAATTGGATTGTACAGAAACTGGAACGACGAAAACAAAGACGAAGCAATTATGCCGGATGTTTATCAAAATTTATATTTAACAAAAGACGCTTCAAAACCCAAATACGATTTTGCTTTTCAGCCCGATATTATCAGTATTGCTTTAGGAACAAATGATTTTTCTGGCGGGGATGGCAAAAAAGAACGATTGCCATTTAATGCTGAAAAGTATGTTTCGAATTACATCAAATTTATAAAAATGCTGTATGAACATAATCCGAAGGCTCAGATTGTAATTACAAACAGCCCGATGGTTGGGGGAGAAAGAGCAGTTATTTTTGAAGATTGCCTGAATAAAGTAAAGAACGCTTTCGCGGAAGATAAAACCCACAAACCAATCTTGATTTTTAAATTTAAACCAATGACTCCAAAAGGCTGTTTAGGACATCCTGATGTGACAGATCATAAAATCTTGGCGGCTGAATATGCTCCATTTTTAAAAAAGCTGCTAAATGAAAAATAATATATTTAAGTTTGCTTTTCTTCTGATGATTTCCGGTACTATGATGGCAAACGTAACACTTCCGAATATTTTTGGCGACAACATGGTTTTACAGCGCAATGCTGAAGTGAAAATTTGGGGTTGGGCAAATCCAAAAGAAGAAATCAAATTGGTTTCGAGCTGGAATAATCAGGAATATAAAGTGGTGGCCAATAATCAGGCGCAATGGGAATTGCATATCAAAACTCCAGAAGCCGGCGGACCTTTTACCATTTCTATAAAAGGATATAATGAAGTTATTCTGAAAAACATTCTGATTGGTGAAGTCTGGCTTTGCACCGGACAATCCAATATGGAGATGTCTGCAAGCTGGGGAATTGACAATGGGGAAGAAGAAATGAAAAACGCCACGAATCCTAACATTCGTTTTTTCACCGTTCCGAAATTAACGGCTACAACACCTCAAAATAATCTATCAGGAAATTGGGTTGAATCGACTCCCGAAACCATGAAACACTTTAGCGCGATTGGCTACTTTTTTGCCAAACGTTTGAGAGAAGATTTAAAAAATGTCCCAATCGGATTAATTTCTTCCAACTGGGGCGGAACTCCGGCAGAAATCTGGATGCCGGAAGAAGTGGTTCAAAATGATCCTGTTTTATTAGAAAACGCCAAAAAACTCAACGAACAAGAATACGGACCACGCCAACCCGGACGCGCTTACAACGCCATGATTTACCCAATTACGGGTTTTAAAATTGCGGGAACGCTTTGGTACCAAGGCGAATCGAATGTTGGTTCATTGGTGTATGATAAAACGTTGTCGGCTTTGATTACTTCGTGGAGAAAAGTTTGGCAGGACGAATTTCCTTTTTACTTCGTTCAAATTGCGCCATACAAAACAGGAAGCAATAATTTCTCCAATGTTATTGTAAGAAACTCACAAAGAAAAATTTTAAAAGAAGTCGCAAAAACCGGAATGGTTCTGACTTCTGATATTTCAGACACGATTGATATTCATCCAAAGAATAAAAAAGATGTCGGAATTCGTTTGGCAAATTTGGCTTTAGCCGATGTTTACCAAACGAATAAAAATCTGGTAAACGGACCACTTTTTAAAGAAGTCGAAATTGAGAAGAATAAAGTGATAGTTTCTTTTGATTATGCCGATGGATTACATTTTAAAAATAAAACCTCTAATCAATTTGAATTGGCCGGAGCCGATGGAATTTTCTTTCCTGCAGAAGCTTTGATTAAAAATAATCAGGTGATTTTGATAAGCAAGAAAGTTGCAAATCCATTGAAAGTAAGATTCGCGTGGGGAAATACGATTCAGTCAGATTTGTTTAATAAAGCGAATTTACCGGCTTCGTGTTTTATTACGGAGTGAGGGGATTTTAGATTTTAGAATGTAGACTTTAGATTTTTTGCTCACGGGTTTTACTGGTTTAAAAGGATTAGCGCTGGTTTTTTTTGTTTATCGCATTTTTTGTCATCCTTAGTTCCTCAGGATGACAAGATTGCGTTGAACTCGCCGCGGCGAACACGCCCAAATCACCAAACTTAGCATCTTAGAACCTTAGCACCTTTAAAAAAACACTATGAAAAATAAAATAATAACTATTGGGGTTTTTACCCTTTTTACTGTTGGAAATATGAATGCACAGAAAAAACCGTATCTCGATAAAAATAAAACTATTGAGCAGAGAATTGACTTGCTTTTACCTTTGATGACTCTGGAGGAAAAAGTGGGACAAATGAACCAATATAATGGATTTTGGGATGTAACAGGGCCAGCTCCAAAAGGCGGAACAGCCGAATTAAAATATGAACATTTGCGAAAAGGCTGGGTGGGATCGATGTTAACCGTTCGCGGTGTGAAAGAAGTTCGTGCTGTACAGAAAATTGCGGTTGAAGAAACCCGTTTGGGAATTCCGCTGATTATCGGTTTTGATGTGATTCACGGTTATAAAACCTTAAGTCCGATTCCGTTGGCAGAAGCGGCGAGCTGGGATTTGGAAGCGATTAAAAAATCGGCGGCAATTGCAGCTGACGAGGCTTCGGCATCTGGAATAAACTGGACTTTTGGACCTAATGTTGATGTTGCAAATGATGCGCGCTGGGGACGTGTGATGGAAGGTGCGGGAGAAGATCCTTATTTGGGAAGTAAAATTGCAACTGCAAGAGTAAAAGGTTTTCAGGGAGAAACAACTGCTGATTTGGCTAAAGTAAATACAATTGCAGCATGTGCAAAACACTTTGCAGCGTATGGATATGTTGAAGCAGGATTGGAATATAATATTGTAGATATTAGTAATTCTAAATTATACAACTCTGTTTTACCGCCTTTTAAAGCTACGGTTGATGCTGGAGTTCGTACGTTTATGAATTCGTTTAATACACTAAACGGTGTTCCTGCAACTGGAAATGTTTTCTTACAAAGAGACATTTTAAAAGGAAAATGGAAATTTGATGGTTTTGTAATTTCAGATTATGCGTCGATTCGCGAAATGATTGCCCACGGTTATGCAAAAGATGAGGCCGATGCAACTGCAAAAGGGGTTATTGCAGGTTCTGACATGGATATGGAATCGTATTTGTATGTGGCTAAATTAGCTGGTTTGGTAAAAGAAGAAAAAATAAAAGAAGCTTTGGTTGATGATGCCGTTCGAAGAATTTTGCGCGTGAAATTTGAATTGGGATTATTTGATGATCCTTACAAATATTGTGATGAAAAACGTGAAAAAGAAGTTGTTGGAAGTAAAACCAATAATGACGGCGTTTTGGATATGGCTAAAAAATCTATCGTATTATTAAAGAATGCTTGTCCGCCGGGGCGGAAAGAGAATTTGCTTCCGCTAAAGAAATCAGGACAAAAAATTGCTTTGATTGGAGCTTTGGCGAATGATAAAAATAGTCCGTTAGGAAGTTGGAGAATTGCGTCTGATGATAATACTGCGGTTTCGGTTTTAGAAGGAATGCAGCAATATAAAGACAATCAGTTGACTTTTGAAAAAGGAGCAGATTTAACCGTTGGAAAAATCTCATTTCTTGATGAGGTTATTTTTAATACAACGAATAAAAGCGGATTTGAAGCAGCAAAAACTGCAGCGAAAAATGCCGATGTTGTGGTTATGGTTCTAGGGGAACATGGTTTTCAAAGCGGAGAAGGCAGAAGCAGAACAGATTTGAATTTGCCGGGCTTACAGCAAGAATTATTAGAAGAAATTTATAAAGTAAATCCAAATATCGTTTTGGTTTTAAATAACGGACGTCCGTTGAGTATTCCGTGGGCAGCAGAGTATGTTCCTGCGATCGTAGAAGCCTGGCATTTAGGAACCCAAACAGGAAATGCCGTGGCACAGGTTTTATACGGTGATTATAACCCAAGTGGAAAATTGCCAATGTCGTTCCCGAGAAATGTTGGTCAGGTTCCGATTTATTACAACAAATATAGCACTGGAAGACCTGTAAATACAGATAAAAACGTTTTTTGGACTCACTATACAGATGTAGAGAAAACACCTCAGTTTCCGTTTGGTTTTGGTCTAAGTTATACAACTTTCGATTATAAAAATTTGAAGATAAACAAAGATGCTTTCGCCAAAAGAGAAAACATTCAGGTTACCGTTGAGGTAACCAACTCAGGAAATTATGATGGAAAAGAAGTCGTTCAATTATACATTCATGATGAATTTGCAAGTATTGTGCGCCCAATAAAAGAATTAAAGGGTTTTGAATTGATAAATCTTAAAAAGGGAGAAACTAAAACCGTAACTTTTACTTTAACGGAAAAAGAATTAGGTTTTTACGATAACGAAGGGAATTATTTAGTAGAAGAAGGAACTTTTAAAATTATGGTTGGAGGAAGTTCAGATAAAGGTTTGGAAAGTAGGTTTGAGATAAAAGAATAGGTTTTGGCACGAAGGCACTAAGACGCGAAGTTTTTAATCTCGCAGAGGCGCAAAGGCGCAAAGTTTTTTTCGCCATGAATTCACGAATTGATTGTTTAAAAATTCGTGAATTTGTGGCGATTTTTTTCGCGCAGCTTTAGCAGGTTCGACAGATTTTTTATCTCCTAAATCTGCAAAATCTGCGAGAGTTATTATATTCGAGAAGAAAAGGCCAGAGCAGCAAGAATATGTTCTTTTTTTAATTGAGGAAAATCTTCAATAATTTCATCAAAAGACATTCCTTTTGACAACCACAAAAGAATATCTGAAACACAAATTCGGGTTCCTGTAATCGTAGGTTTGCCAAATCTGATATCTGGTTTTATCGAAATTAAATTTTGGGATCTATTTTCCATAGTTTTATTATTTAAACAAATTTAAAATATTAAAAACAAATTAGATTTTTAATTATTGTAGTTTATTTTTCTCCATGAATTTTTAAACAATTAATTCTTGAATTCGTGGCGATTTTTAATTTGAATAAAAAGCTTAGCGTCTTAGTGTCTTTGTGGCAAAACTTCGAGAGTTTTTTGTATTTTTAAAACCTATTAAACTTTCAACCTTTAAATTACAATAATGAAATATAACAGATGTGGAAAAAGCGGGTTATTATTACCTGAAATTTCTTTGGGATTATGGCATAACTTCGGTTCTGTAGATAATTTTGATAATGCGGAAAGTATTGCTGTCGAAGCTTTTGATAAAGGAATTACCCATTTTGATTTAGCCAACAATTACGGTCCGGTTCCGGGATCTGCAGAAACTAATTTTGGTAAAATATTGTGGCATAATTTTCAGGGAAATCTGCGTGATGAAATCATTATTTCAACAAAAGCCGGTTATACCATGTGGGATGGACCTTATGGCGATTGGGGTTCAAGAAAATATTTACTTTCGAGTTTAGACCAGAGTTTAAAGAGAATGAAAGTTGATTATGTCGATATTTTTTATTCGCATCGCCCGGATCCTGAAACTCCAATTGAAGAAACAATGATGGCACTTGATTATGCCGTAAGAAGCGGAAAAGCCTTGTATGTTGGAATCAGTAATTATTCGGCAGAGCAAACCAGAGTTGCAGTTGATGTTTTAAAACAATTAGGAACGCCGTGTTTAATTCATCAGGCAAAATATTCAATGCTGGAACGTTGGGTAGAAAACGGTTTACTAGATGTTCTGGAAGAAAAAGGAGTGGGCTGTATTGCGTTTTCGCCTTTGGCACAAGGACTTTTGACAGATAAATACTTAAACGGAATTCCGGAAAATTCAAGAGCGCATAATCCAAACGGACATTTGAAGGAAGATGAGGTAACGCAGGAAAGAATTCAAAAGTTAGTTCAGCTGAATGAAATCGCACAAAATAGAAACCAATCTTTGGCACAAATGGCTTTGGCATGGCTTCAAAAAGACAAACGTATTACGTCGGTTTTAATTGGCGCAAGTTCTGTACGTCAATTAAATAATAATATTGATTGTTTGCAGAGTTTAGAATTTACACATGATGAATTGAATGCGATTGAAAGGATTTTGTTGTAAATGTAAATAAGTAATTTCTAATATTGTTTTCATATAATGAAACGTATTTATCTTGATAGTAATGTTTTTAGATATTTAAAACAAAACCCTGATTTGTTGGAGATGACATTTGATGTCATAAATAATTTTATATTTTATTATTCTTATGCACATTTAGCTGATTTATCAAGGGATAAAACTGATAAAAAATTTGAAGATTTAATCTTCATGGAAAATTTGGTAGATAATAATTTTTTAAATCTTCAACCAGATAAAAAGTATGTAAACGTTCAGTTAGTTTCACCTACATTAGCTTTTAAAAGTTTAACAAATTTTAATTTTTCGAATATCAATTTTACTGATATAATCGATAATGTTTTTCCACAGGATAATTCTACTCCTGAAATTGATAAAGCAAAAGAATTATTAAAAATGTTGCTTACTTTTCCAATTAAATCCTTAGGTATCGAAGATTTAAATTTCCAAACGGAAGGTACTATAGTAGATATCATTTCGCCGAATGGAACAAATTCTATTCTTGAATATTTAGAAAAACTTGTAAATACATTCGAAGATTTAAATAGTGATGTAAAGTTATGGAGAGAATTAAGAAACTATACGATTGAGAATCTAAATTTTTCAAATTTTGAGATAGATATTCAAAATATTGAATTTGATAAACAATTAGAAAATACAGAGTTAAAATCAACATTTATTGAATTTGTTGAAAATGCTCTGGGAAACTTTACAAAAACAGAGAATAGAGACCAATACAATTTTTTTATCACAGCTTATACTTGTCTGAACCTGCTAGGAATTGATAAAGAAAAAAGTAAAAAGGTAGTTTTTTCTAGTTTTCAGAATGATGCTCAACATGCATACTATGCGGCTCATTGTGAATATTTAATTTCAGATGATGAACAGCTCTTATTTAAAGCAAAAGCTCTTTATAATTTGTTAGGTATAAAAACTCAGGTTTTACACGCAAATGAGTTTTTTAATAATTTAGATAAAATTGGTTCTGATGGTGAATTAGAGTTTAATGATTTAATAGGAAAATTAAATGATTTAAAGAATAATATTGATTTTTCGAACTCCACCTCTTTTAATGAAGTCATGATTTTTCGTTTATATGATTCTTACTTTGATTATTTTAACGAGATGCAAATTATTGAAGTACAAAACGAAAATGATATTTTTGCATTTTATAAAGAATATGAAAATTATTCTAATTTTTCTTCATTTGAAGAAATGGAACTCATTACAAATAGAATAGTTAGGACACTTGGTCGAGATTTGTACAATCTTAAAAAATATTCTGAAAAGGATACTTTACAAATAAAAAATGATGAATGGCAAGGAAGAGTTTGGGATTTCGACTATTCAAAGTTTTATTTAGAAATAAATAATAAACGTTTTACTCTTCATTATCAACTAAAATAAAAAATGGGACTTGTCCCATTTTTTATTTTATAATCATAGCCAATCCACCACCATTTGCCAATCTATATTTTAGTTTCGTATTAGAATCCACTGTAATAATTTCCTTTTTATAATCAACCGCAGCTTTATCGGCATTTAATCCATCTGAGAAAATTTCGGCTTCGAATTTTTTGCCTTTTTCAAGGAAAGAAAAATCAATTGTTATTTCTCTCGAATCCCAATTGCTGATCGCTCCAAAATACCAAATATTTGTTTTTTTTCTGGCAATGACAACAAATTTCCCTACTTCGCCATCAAGTGCGACTGTTTCATCAAAAGTCGTTGGGGTTTTAGCAATAAAATCAGTGCTTTCCTGTTCTTTCATATAAGCTGTTGGGCTATCGGCCATCATTTGCAAAGGCGCTTCAAAAATCGTGTAAAGTGCCAATTGATGACATCTTGTTCCCTGACTCATCGGGTTAGAATGGCTTGGTTTGAATTCGCTTTTGGTAGCATTTCGCATTGCACCGGGCGTATAATCCATTGGGCCAGCCATCATTCTGATAAATGGAATTGTTGTATCGTATAAAGGAACATCGTCGTTTGGTGTCCATTTATTGTTTTCTAATCCTTTAACGCCTTCAAAATTTAGAATATTTGGAAAAGTTCGCTGAATTCCTGTTGGTTTATACATACCGTGAAAATCCAAAAGCAATTTATAGTCAGCCGCTTTTTGTGCAATATTATAAACCGAATTCACCATTTTTGCATCGTCGCGATCAATAAAATCAACCTTAAAACCTTTGATTCCGAGTTTCGAATAATTCTCAAAAATACCTTCTATATTTTCATTCAATGCCATCCACGAACTCCACAAAATAATGCCGACGTTTCGCTCTTTCGCGTAGGCGATTAAAGCTTCCAGATCTACATTCGGATTATGTTTCATAATATCCGTTTCTACACTCCAGCCTTCATCCAAAACTACATATTCTAATTTGTTTTTTGAGGCAAAGTCAATGTAATACTTATACGTTTTAGTATTAATTCCAGCTTTAAAATCAATATTATAAATATTCCAGTCGTTCCACCAATCCCAGGCAACTTTTCCGGGTTTTATCCACGAAATGTCTTTTATTTTTGAAGTTTCGGCTAATTTCTGAACCATATCGTTATTCGCTAATTGCGCATCATTTTCAGAGATCACAATGGCTCGCCAGGGAAAAGTTCTTGTTCCTTTTGTCTTCACCAAATAATCTGTTCGTTCTGTAATTAGTTTGTTGAGGTTGTTAAATCCGCCGTTAATTTCCTTTATTGGATA
This sequence comes from Flavobacterium sp. MMLR14_040, assembly GCF_033657265.1. Classification (NCBI taxonomy): domain Bacteria; kingdom Pseudomonadati; phylum Bacteroidota; class Flavobacteriia; order Flavobacteriales; family Flavobacteriaceae; genus Flavobacterium; species Flavobacterium sp. MMLR14_040. Next base: position 62,041 of record NZ_JAWVWO010000019.1, read on the forward strand.
TTTTGAAAAACGAGATTCAAAGCCAGATCTGGATCCGTTATTCGTCACAAACAATCCCGGATAATCTTCGAGATTTACTTCCAGGAAAACGCCTTTTTTATGGTTTTTATAATCAATTAAAAACGGTAAAAACGTCAAAGTATCTTTTGCAAATTCACTGATTTTTTTGTTTTCATAATGCGATTCAAACGAAGAAATATAAGGGTCTTTTGGATTTCTTAAATCACGAACATAAGGCATTAAAGTATTATAATCCTGATCAAAATTCAAGGCCACTTCTTCTGATTTTACAGTAATGTCTTTTTTCTTTTTGGTGATAAAACGATAAGCAACGCCATCATCAAAAGCACGATATTCAATACCAAAATCATTTTTAAAGTTTAAAGTAAGCTGATTGTATTTATTTTGAACCGATTTCTTTTTGTAAAACGGAGTTTCAAATGAGGCATTAACACTTTCTTTTTTCGAATTTAAAACAACTGCATTTTTTCCTAAAACAACATTTTCATCCAAAGTCATTGACATAGGAGATGGCGCTAAAATCAAATCTTTTTCATGCAAAATTGTCCACGAAATTTTATCATTTACGGCAATTTTAATTTCAATTTTTCCGTTAGGAGAATTCAAAACAAAATCCTGTTTCTTTTGCGAAAAAGAAAGGTTTAAGAAAAAGAAACAAAAAAGAACAAATAGATTTTTCATATTGGAATATTTTTCACCATATAAGTGATATAAGTTCATTTAATTAATAGCGTACAGTTTAGCTTATATAATTTACATGATTTAGAAAATATAAGTTAAGTATTTGTACAAAGTTCAGCTTGTAATCTCTTAAATGAACTTATATGGTTTAAAATTTTAACTACTTCAATTGTTTATTGTATTTTTTTACAATTTCCAAAGTCGATTTATCTCCATTAAAAACAGAATTCAATCCTTGAGGTTCTTGCGGAGGATCTGTTGTTAGCGGTTCTCCGGGGTTCCATTTTCCGGTTTCATTAACGGCTTTTCCTTCGCCGCCGTATCCCCAAAAATTTGCTGCTTGTAACGGACCGCCATTTTTATGGCTTTCCAGAACTCTTCCAAAAATATAACTGTAAAACTGATCGCGATAAACAGAAGAAGCTCCCGCATTCAAATTTTCGTTTTCTCTCGGTAAACCAAATTCTTCAATAATAATCGGACGTTTTAAATTATTTGCGACTTTAATATGATCGTCAATATATTTTCCTGCGTTTTCCAATGTCGTTGGTAATGTTTTTTCGGCATTATCTGCTTTAAACCAATTCCAGTTTTTTGGCCAGATATGCATAGTCAAATAATCAATATTCGGATTTTGATGTGTTCTTTCAAAAATTTCCATACTGTCATTCGAGCTGTTTTTTCCTTCAGAACCTGTCGAAACCAAGTGGTTTTTATCTAAACTATCAATTAAATCGACAATATTGTTTAGCCAAACCGTAAATTTCTTTTCATTTTCAACCGTAAAAAGCCTTGGTTCATTGCCAACCTGCCATGCCATAATGGTGTTGTCTTCGTTATATTTCTTTTTAGAATATTGATTTGTTCTTCCAATAATAAATTTCACATGATCTTCTAAAGCCTTCATACAAGGTTCGCAACTATGAAATTGTTCGGTATACGACATAAATTGCGGCCACGTATTCGGAGCTATATTGGGTACCGGAATTGCACCTTTGCCATTCCATTCCAGATATTGAGACATCCCGCCAGACCATTCCCAGTTATTTGTCAAATACAAAACCGCATACATTTTACGTTTGCTCATTTCAGCAATCAAAAAATCCAATCCGTCCAGCAAGTCTTCATCGTATTTTCCCTGCTCATATTGCAATGCCGGGCGAACCGTAAAATCATATTTTCCACCATCGGCACCAACCAGAATACGCAAATTATCGATTCCGTTTTTCTGCATCAAATCCAGTTCGCGGAGCAATCTTTTTCGGTCACCCACTTTTTTTGAAGCCAGCAAACTTCCGTACCAATAATTTGTTCCAATGTAGGCATATGGTTTGTCGCCTTTATAAAATTGCGTTCCTTTTACCGTAATTTTTTCCTGCGCGTTACAAGCGACTACAGAAAAAATTAAAGCTAATCCGAAGGTTTTTAGAAATGTATTTTTCATTATTATATTTTTTAGGAGCTATTTCCTGCTATCCGTTCCAATCTTTTGTTCCATTTCATTTCACAAAAGGATTTCCACTTCTATCAGGGCTAGAGCTTTAGGTTTTATAAGTCCATTTTTGTCAGTTTCGGTAATTGATCCCAATTCCACTGTTTTGTCATTCCGAGGAACGAGGAATCTCCGCAAGTAACTCCATCCAGAGAATAGCCAATCTTTGTCGAGCTTCTTACGAAAATTCCTCGTTCCTCGGAATGACAAAAAAAGACAAAAAATAAGAATAAATCTGTGTAAATTAGTTTTAATCCGTCAAATCCGCGTGCTATTTCTGTACTCGTTTACTTCGGCAATTCATACATTTTCGGCAACGAATTCACCAATGCCGATTTTGGTTTAGTACTGAATGTTTTAAAATCACCTGCATTCGAAACAGAACCATTCGGAACATAATAACCGTCAGTATTGTTGTTCCAAAACATTACATAACTGATTTCTATACTATTTGATGTTAGTGCGCTATATAAATAGTTCGAAAACCAATCTGTTACAGGCGTATTAGTGCTTGTAACACGAAAACCAGTTTCTGACAAAGCGGCAATTTTTACTTTCGTTTTCGCCAGATCAGAAATAATTTTTAGTTTCAAATTTGCTTTTGCAGCTCCGGCAGAACCTTGATTATCAAAATCTCCGTAATTATCCATTGCCAGAATATCTACATATTTATCTCCTGGAAATCGGCTTAAATAATTGGTTTCTGTAGTATATGAATTATCAGGAGAAAACGCATATAAAATGTTGTGAACGCCTTTTGTGTTTTTCAAATAATCAACCGTAAATTGGTACGCGGTTTTGTATTCATCGGCAGTACAAAAATTAGCACCCCACCAAAACCAGCTTCCGTCAAATTCATGAAATGGCCTGAAAATTATCGGAATCAATTCTCCATTTGCACCTTTTAAATTTAAAACAACGCTGGCAACTTTATCGAGTTTTTTCTTGTACCATTCGTGATTTGCTCCGCCAGGCAAAATACTTTTAAAAGCAGTGGTTTTTTGTTCCGATGTCATATCGGCAGCATAAAAAGAATCTTCATTATTAGGTTCTCTCAAATGCCAGCTAAAAGTATTGATCATGCCTTTGGCGTAAGCAGCTTTCACATCATTTGTAATTTTTAATTCTTGTTGATAAAACCAGTTATCTGCCTGATTATTATTGTTTTTATCGGTAATAAACATAAAATCAGAACCTAAAACGGCTGGATCAAAACCTGTATTTTTCTTAATATCAGAGTCGCCCGCTGCATCTTGGTAAAAACCATTAAAAGCATCTTGCTGACCAATGGCAACTTTTGTTTTTGCAAGATTTTTTAAGTTATAAAATAAAGCTATAGTTTCTTTAGTAGCATTGGCATCAACCATATAATTGGTGACATTTTGCGTTGTCAAAGCATCGTCTTGCTGCACAGGAGGATCTGCTTTAATTTCATTATCTGCTTCTTTATCAGAAGAACAATTTATAAAAGCCAAAACAAAAAGACTTAAAAATGCTATTTTGAGAAAATTGCTTTTCATTTTTTGTGGTTTAATTTGGTTAGTTAGTCTTTTATGTAATTAATTCAAGTTGCGATTTAATATGTGTAGTCCCTACGGGACAAAAAATGGGGTAATAAATTGGTTTCTACCAATATGCAATCTCTCCGAGATGCTCTTTATTACTCCGTTAGGAGTTAAATATGCTTAGAATTAACCAAATGCACACCGTAGAAATATCCCATAGGGATTACATATTGGCAGAAACCAATTAATTTTTATAGAATTCGGTTCATTAGTTCCAAACAAGCACGGCTATTATGATACGGACATTTCCAGAATCCAGCTTTGTCTTTTTCAATCAGGGAATTATCGCGGTAAATTCCCCAAAACCATTCGCCATTTTTAGTGTCCAGAATCTGTTTTTTTATAAAATCCCAGTTTTTCAAAACGATATCCAAATAAATTTCATTTGCTGTTAATTGATAAGCGTTGTAAAAACCAATTAAAGCTTCGGCCTGAACCCACCAGTGTTTTTCGGCTACTAATTCGTTCTTTTTAGGATCGAATTCATACCACAAACCGCCATCGGTATCTAAACCTTCTTTGGTGACTTCTGCCATTTGAATGGCGTATTTTTTGTAATTAGCAATTAAAGTTTCATCTTCAGAAATTTCGGCACATTGCAACAAAAGCCAGGCTGCTTCGATGTCATGACCGTATGAAATCACATCTGGTTTTTCGATCCAGTTTTCATTAAAAAACAAACGTAAATGTCCGGTTTTGGTATTGATGAAATGTTCTTCTATAGTTTGTAATAATTCAATAATATCTTTTTGAAGCGCTTTATCCTTCCACACCTTAAATAAATTTGCATATGCCTCAACAATATGCAAGTGCGTATTCATCGTTTTCTTTTCGTTGGCATCTTTTTCACTCAAACGCAAATCATCGATAGCTTGCCAATCTCTTGTAAAAGCTTCCAGATAACCTTTATTTACAGCATCGTAACTGTATTTTTGTATTCTTAAATATAAATTTATCGCTATTGTTAAAGCTTTTTCGTCTTTTGAAATAACATAATATTCAGATAATCCGTAAATGGCAAAAGCTAAAGCATAGATTTGATTTTTAGTGTCTTTGGGAGTTGTATCAACATTAATACTCCAAAATAATCCTCCAAACTCTGAGTCATAAAAATATTCTGAAAGAAACTCAAAAGCACGTTTTGCGATTTTTTTATGTTCTTCGTTTTTTGTAATTTGATAACTTGATGAAAACGACCACAAAATTCTGGCGTTTAAAACAGAACCTTTTTCTGCATCTTCAATTAGGTTTTCATTGTTATCAATCTGACCAATAAAACCGCCATTTTTAGTGTCGATTGAATTTTTCGACCAATAATTTAAAATTGAATCAAGCTCAGTTGATAATTCGGTTTTAAGTTGCTTTAGTTTTGCTGACACGGTGAATTATATTGCGTTGTTTTTTTCAATTTGACTGATGATCGTTTTTACAGATCCTGCAGAAATAAAAGTATCTGCGGGAGCATTGGTAACATAATCAACCAATTTTGCAACAGATGAAACGGCCACATGCATTCTCGTATCTGACGAAGCATAATATACATAAACAGTTCCGTCCGCATCTTCAATCCATCCGTTTGAGAACAAAACATTCGATACATCACCAACTCTTTCAATGCCCTCAGGGCCCATAAAATGTCCGGCAGGTACGTGTGTCACTTTTGTAATATCATGCAAATCTGTCATGAACATATAAAGTGTATAGCGTAAACCTGCAGCGGTGTTGCGAACTCCGTGCGCCAAATGAAGCCAGCCTTTTTCTGTCTTAATGGGAGCGGGGCCAAGACCATTTTTCAATTCATAAATGGTATGATATTGTTTTCCGAAAATGATTTTCTCGTCTTTTACAATTGGGTTTGTCATATCTTCGACATAACCTAAACCAATTCCACCGCCGGCACCAACATCAATAAATCCATCTTGCGGGCGTGTGTACAAAGCATATTTTCCGTTTACAAATTCCGGATGTAAAACTACGTTGCGCTGTTGTCCTGTATTTGAAATTAAATCGGGCAATCTTTCCCAGTTTATTAAATCTTTGGAACGTACAATTCCGGCATTGGCTACAGCCGAACTGGTATCGCCTTTTGGTGCTTTCGGATCTTTTCTTTCGGTACAAAAAATACCATAAACCCAACCGTCTTCATGATGGATCAAGCGCATATCGTAAACGTTTGTATCCGGTTCTTCAGTTTGTGGAATTACGCATGGTTTTTCCCAAAACTTGAAATTATCGACTCCGTTTGGGCTTTCCGCTATAGCGAAAAAAGATTTTCTGTCGATTCCTTCTACACGAACGGCCAGCAAATATTTTCCGTTCCATTTGATGGCACCGGCATTAAAAGCGGCATTCATGCCAATTCGTTCCTGCAAAAACGGATTTGTTTTTTCGTTAAGGTCAAAACGCCAGTTTAATGGTACATGAGCTGCAGTGACAACTGGGTTTTTGTAACGTTCGTATATCCCGTTTCCAGCCTGATCCTGAGGCTCATTTTTTTGCTCAATTAGTGTTGTATGTTCTTTTTCTAATGCTGTTTTTCTGTCTTGAAAAATAGTCGAAGATGTTATTGTAGTCATATAAATCGATTTCTGTATCCGTAATATTTTAATTTGTCAGGTCTCTTTTTTCATTTAAATCCTGTTCGATTGTCTGAAGTTTTTCTTCAGATAAAGGATAAAAAATGATAAAAGCGACCGATATAAATGCTGCCAGGGCAGGAAGTATGCTTAACATTAATTGAATTCCGTTTTGGGTTGCTACGGATTGTTCTACGTTGGCCTGAAAGCCAAAATATCCTAAAAGCCATCCGGCTCCCGCACCGCCAATTGTCCAGCCAAATTTTTGTGACATTGAGGAGGCAGAGAAAACCAAACCTGTAGCTCTTCGACCTTGTTTCCATTCTGAATAATCGGCACTATCCGCATACATAGACCAGATTAAAGGGAAAATGCAACCGGCACAAATACTTATTAAAACCTGGAAACTCATGATTAGGAAAATATCTTCTTTCCCAAAAAGATAGAAAACTAAACTTAAAAGTGCAGCCAATGCCATTGCACCCAAAAAGGTTTTCTTTTTACCAATTTTATTCGCAATTGGCGTTGCGGCGATAACTCCGATGATATTTGCTGCTTGCCCCAAAACCAAATAAATAGAAGTTGGCGTCATATGAAAATCGGTGCCAAAAAGTGAAAAATCAAAGTTTACACTGCTGCTTACATAATATTTAAAGTAATAAACGGCTGCTCCATCACGAATAGAATTGAAAACCAGAGCGCCAATTCCGGCTCCGAGTAAAATCCACCACGGTTTATTTTGTAGTAGATCTTTTAAGTCTTCTTTTAAATTCGCTTGCTCATCATCAATTGGTTTTACTCTTTCTTTGGTAAAGAAAAAGCATCCCCAGAAAAAAGCTGTTGTTATAACTCCAAAAACGGAAATTGTTGCAAGCCAGCCTGTTTTGGAGTTTAGGCTTCCGCCGAAATATTGTACTAACGGTTCAATTAGCCAAAGTGCCAAAAGACTTCCGCCAAAGGCAAAAACCATTCTGTAAGATGATAAAGTGGTTCTTTCTTTTCGATCAGACGACATTACACCCAAAAGTGAAGCATACGGCACATTGATTAATGAATAAATCATCATCATTGCCGAATAGGTTATGTAAGCGTAGATTATTTTTCCTTTTTCGTCAAAATCAGGTGTGTAAAAAGTTAATACGCCAATTACGGCAAAAGGCACGGCAACCCATAATAAATAAGGCCTGAATTTTCCCCATTTGCTTTTTGTTCTGTCGGCAATGATTCCCACAATCGGATCAAAGCAGGAATCCCAGATTCTCGTAATCAAGAACATGGTTCCTACAACGGCAGGCGCCAATCCGAAAACATCGGTATAGAAAAATAAAAGATACATGCTGAAAATTTTCCAGAACATGGATGATGCAGCATCTCCAAGACCGTAGCCTATTTTTTCTTTTAAACTTATTTTGTCGTGCATTTAGGTTTTGTTTTATTGGTTGTGAGTTAGATTTGGTTAGTTGTTGTGTTTCTATTTGTTGAAATTTTTTAGCACACGGATGACGGGGATTTAAACGGATTTTTAATTTTTAATTCTCAATTTTTATTGATGTCTTTCTCAAATAAGGTTTTGTCTAATTTATAAAAATCAACAAAATCTTTTTCGCTTATTTGACCGGTATAGGGTGCGTAATAATGCATTTTTTGTTCTTTTTCCTGCCAGCCGTGATTTCTCCATAATAAAACATAAGATATTTTATAATCTCCAATGGCTTTCAATAAAGTTCCTGTCCACCATTTTGGGTCGGGAATGGCTTCGTAACCGGCTTCTGCGACAGCGATCAATTTGTGTTTTTCGATGCCAATTTCGTTAATGACTTTCAGCTGATTTTGAACTTCGGCGATGAATTTCTGTCCCTCTTTGTCGTCATTATTCTGATAAGAATCAAAACTGATCATATCTGCGTAATTGTCTCCGGGATAATGGGCTAAGAAATCTTCTTTTGTGTTAAAACTGCTTGTGTTGTAAACATAAATCAGGTTGTGAACTCCTTTTTTCTGTAAATATTCAAAGGTAAATTTCCATGCAGCTTTAAATTCTTCCGGTGTGCAATTTCCTTTTCCCCACCAAAACCAACCGCCGGTAAGTTCGTGATAGGGTCTAAAAAGAACTGGAATATTTTTTCCTTTTTTATCTTTTAAGGATAACAAATAAGCGGCTGCTTTATCTAGCCAAACGGTAAATTTCTGATGATTTTCGCCACCTGGTAAAATTGTTTTCAATGAATTTGGTGTGTTATCCCAGGCACTTTTTCCGGTTGCAGGATTATCAAAATGCCAGCTTATAGTTGTAATTCCGCCTCTTTCGTGGCTTTCTTCTATATATTGCTTCATTTTGGTAAATGGAATCCCGTCTATATTATTAGGGCTGTCTTTTTCAAGACCTGCCAAGTCCCAGCCATAAACTCCGGGATAATCTCCAACAACATCTTTTATATCGCTTCTGCCATCTTCATATTTCCATTTTACACCATAAGCAAGATCGTCCTGATGCCCAAAAAGAAATCCTTTCTGGCTTAATTTATTGAGTTTTTTGTATAAAGAAACAGTTTCAGGTATTGCTTTTTGATCTGAAAGTGACAAATTAGTATTAGTCTTACTGTTTTGAGAAGAACAAGAACTGCCTATAAATACTGCAATTATTAGGGTTATTATGTTTTTTTTCATTTTATAGTTTAGTTGTTTTCCTGTAATATGATATGAAAAGGCAAATTAATAATGACTTTTTTTATAGTTCAATTTTTGATCTTTAATTTGATATTGTTTTCCGTATAAAATTATTAAAACTTTAAAAAGATATAATATTAAAAATGATTAATGTTTATTATTGATATGGTTTTTGAAATATTGACAATTCTATTTTTCAAAGATAAACGGATGTTTATCGTCTATTTAATATTATTTTATCAATTATATATCATATTATTGCAAATAAAAAATTGAATATCATTTTATAAAACAGTTTTCAGGATGAGTAATGCTAAGAATTTTTACAGAGAAATTGCTCCGCTTTCTGCGGGAGACAGCTTTTTGGTGTTTGATAGAGTAAAGGATAGTTTTGATTTTCCGGTGCATTATCATCCGGAATTTGAGATCAATTTTATTTTAAATGGAAAAGGAGTGAAGCGTGTTGTTGGAGATAACATTGAAGAAATTGACAATGTTGAACTGGTTTTGATTGGTCCAAATTTATATCATGGTTGGGAACTGAATAAGTGTACGAGTAAAAAAATACATGAAATTACAATTCAGTTCCATAACGATTTATTTCACGAATCTTTATTATCCAGAAGAATTATGAACCCGATTCGGGATATGTTCAATCGTTCGATTCACGGAATTTTATTTTCTAAAAAAGTAGCCGAAGAATTAACGCCAAGACTAGTAAAACTCTCAAAACTAGATGGTATGGATTACTTTTTAGAGATTACTTCTTTATTGTATGACCTGGCCAACTCCAGAAATCAGCGTCTGCTTTCGACTTATACGGTAGATTATGATACGTTTGATGATTATGATAAAATGAAATTGGTTTATGAATATGTGCAGAAACATTTTGCCGAAAAAATCACTTTAGAGGATGTTGCCAATGTTGCCAGCATGTCTATTATTTCATTTAACCGATTTATTAAAAAGCGTACAGGGAAAACTTTTGTCAATTATATTAATGATATCAGAATTGGATATGCGGCTCGCTGGCTTGTAGAAAAAGATATGAGCGTTTCAGAAGTTGCTTTTAAATCCGGCTTTAATAATATCGCCAACTTCAATCGTAGTTTTAAAGCTACTAAAAATTGTACACCAAGTCAGTATAGGGAAGATTTTTCTGGATTAAAGCGAATTTTATAATGATACTTTTTTTGCACAAACAAATATTATTTTTAACGAAAACGTTTGCTTTTTGGCAGATTCGTTAATTTTAATTTATAATTCAAAGTCGTTTAAGGGATTTAAATTGTGAATAATGTAAAATTTAGTCTGTTTAATTTTCATATGTGTTTTTTTATGACGCTATAGTAAAAATATTATCATCAAATGATATAATACTATTGATTTAATCGTTTCTTGTGTTATAGATTTGTTAAATAATTTAGAAAGTAAACCACAAACCTTTATTACTGAATTATGAAGAACAATTTAAACTAACCAAACATTTATTATGAAAAAACTAATGACTAACTTCATTCATTGGAACGCTAACCACAGAGCAGTTCCTTTGATATTATTTTTGTTACTGACATGTAATTTTGTTACGGCTCAGGTGAAAGTAACCGGAATAGTTTCTGATGCTCAGGGACTTTCTATACCCGGAGCCAATATAATGGTCGTAGGAAGTAAAATTTCTGCCTCTACAGATTTTGATGGAAATTATTCTATTGATGCGCCTGCAAATTCAAATATTTCGGTTTCATTTATTGGATATGTTTCCCAAACTATAAACGTTAAAAACGGAGGTAAAATAAATGTAGTTCTAAAGCTTAGTGCTGAAGATTTGCGTGAAGTACTTGTGAACGTTGGATATAGAAGCCAGAAACGAAAAGATGTTGCAGGTTCAATTTCTACTGTAACAGCCAAAGATTTTAAAGATTCCCAACAAGTTACGGTAGAACAATTATTGCAGGGAAGAGCTGCAGGTGTTGTAGTTACAAATAACTCTGGAAGACCGGGAGGAAATGTTTCTGTTAAAATTCGTGGTGCTGCCTCTTTAGGCGGATCAAATGAGCCTTTGTATATTGTAGATGGACTTCCTATTTCGGGGGATGCAACAAATCAGGCGACGGGAGGAACAATTGTAAGCGGTTATATAGGTACAAATACGGGTTCTGTAACCAATAGTCCGCTGGCTTTTTTGAATCCTAGTGATATTGAAACCATGGATATTTTAAAAGATGCCGGAGCAACCGCAATTTATGGTTCAAGAGCTTCAAACGGAGTTGTAATTATTACGACTAAAAGAGGTAAAAAAGGTACAGGAAAAATAACTTATGATACAGCACTTTCTACTCAAAAGGTTACAAGATTGCTGGATACAATGAATTTAAGCCAATATGCCACACAGCAAAATGCATTGGCAAGTTATTACGGTGTTGCTCCTAGAGATGAGTTTGCAGTACCTTCTGTTTTGGGTAGTGGAACAAACTGGCAGGACGAAATATACAGAACGGCTTTAATGAACAGTCACCAATTGTCTTTTTCAGGAGCAAAAGATAACAACAATTATTATATTTCCGGTGGATATTTAAATCAGGAAGGTGTTGTTATTGGATCTGATTTTAAAAGATATACTTTTAAAACTAATCTGGAATCAAAGGTAAAAGATTGGTTAACAATGGGTGTTTCTATAACAGCTGGTATAACAAATCAAAATATAACTATCGAAGGCTATAGCGACGGTATTATTGGTACTACAATATTATCGACTCCTGATGTAGCGGTTAAAAATTTAGACGGAACATATGCTGGCCCGCCAAAAGACGGATCACAGGGAGCCTGGATAAACCCGGTTGCAAGTACTTTGATGAATACCAATAAATTGGTTCAAAAGAATTTTCAGGGTAACTTTTATTCCACTATCAGATTGGCAAAAGGACTAGATTATCGTTTTGATTTTGGTGGTTCTACCAATATTCAAAATTTTGATGGATTTCAGCCTACTTACACATGGGGTGCGGCTGTAAATAAAGTTAATCATCTTCAGGAAAGAGCGAATACCTGGTATGGGTTAACGCTAAAAAATATGTTGACGTACAATACTTCTTTAGGAAAACATAATTTTACTTTAATGGGTATTCAGGAAGCAAACGATTCGCATTGGTTTGGAGGAAGCCAGTCTATAAGCGGATTGTTAAGTAATGATGTACACTCTATAAACCTTGGAGATCAAAAGACATTGGTAGCAAGCGAATATAAAGGTGCAAATGCTTTGTACTCTTTTGCAGGTTCCCTTAACTATAATTATGACAATAAATATTATTTACAGGCTACAATAAGAGCTGACGGCAGTTCTAATTTTGCCGAAGATAAAAGATGGGGTTACTTTCCTTCGATTTCAGGATTTTGGAAATTGTCTAATGAAAAATTCATGGAAGGAACAAAAGACTTTGTAGATAATATTAAATTGAAAGCAAGTTACGGAGAAACAGGAAACCAAAATATTAGCGGAGGGTTATATGCTTCTAACATTCAAACTATTAAATCGGCTTTAGGAAATTTCTTTACGGCAGGTAATATTGCGAATCCTGATTTGACATGGCAAACGGCAGAAGATACCAATCTGGGATTAGAGTTTAGTTTATTTAAATCTAAATTAAATGCAAGTGTAGATGTTTACAGAAAACAATCATCAGGATTTTTGTTTGTATTGCCTTTGCCAACTTATGTTACCGGATTAGAACAATATCAAGGTGGTTTGGCGGCTCCTACAGTAAACTTAGGAAGTTTAAGAAATGAAGGTATTGAAGCTACTTTAAAATATTCTAACAATTTTGGTAAAGATTTTTCATGGGATGCTACGGTAACATTCGCAAAAAACAACAATAAATTATTGAGTCTGGTAGATAACTTCGACTTAATAAAAGATGTTCAGGTTAATGGATATACAACAAAAACGGTAACAAAAAGTGAAGTTGGTCAGCCAATAGGGCAGTTTTACGGTTATCAAACGGTTGGAATTATAAGAACAAATGAGCAATTGGCAAATGCACCAATTCCATTTACAGGAAACAAAGCAGTAAAAAGTGTTTTAGGAGATGTTGAGTATGTAGATCAAAACAAAGACGGATTGATTGATGAAAAAGATTTGACTTATATTGGAAATCCGGCACCTAAATTTACTTATAATTTCTCGAATTCATTTAGATACAAAAATCTTGATCTAACCATTTTCCTTACAGGATCTCAAGGTAATAAAGTAATGAACCTTACCAGAAGAGCTGCTACAAAAAATCAGCGTTTATATGAAAACCAATTGGCTGAAGCTGCTGATTTTTGGACACCGGATAATCCGAACGCTAAATATCCGAGACCTGATGGGGGAGACGGACATCCAAATATTGCAATTTCTGACCGTTATGTAGAAGATGGTTCTTATTTGAAAATTTCGCAATTAACTTTTGCTTACAGCTTACCATCGGATGTTATTTCTAAAACTAAATTAAGTAAACTCAGATTTTATGCAAGTGTTCAAAATTTATACACTTTCACAAAATACACGGGTTATGATCCTGAGATTGGAGATTATAACCAAAATGCTTTATTGAGCGGTATTGATTCCGGACGCTACCCAACGAACCGAACAATTACTTTAGGAATGAATGTAGAATTTTAATAAAACGATTATGAAAATATATAAAATAAATTTTAAAAGCGTAGCGCTTTGCGTTTTGCTTACTTTATCTGCTTCATGTAGTGAAGATTATTTAGATCGACCTACTCAGGATGGTTATGTAAGTGATAACTTTTATACATCAGATGAACAAGTTCAGCGTACCACTTATGGAATGTATGGGAGAATGTGGGCGCCATTTTTTACAAAATGTTTTTTCGCACTTTCAGAAATGTCTTCGGGAAATTGCTGGTCTAATGTTGACGGAAATGAAGTTATTCAGTTTAAATTAACTTCTGATAGTTATATATTATCAGATCCGTGGAGATCATGTTTTGGAGTCATTGCGCAATCAAATGATTTGATTAATAATTTAAATAATAATGCTAAAGCTGGTGTAAGCCCTGATGTAATTAAAAATACAATTGCAGAAGCACATTTTTTCAGAGCAATTTCTTATTTCTATTTAGTTCGCTTATTTGGTCCAGTGCCAATTATTGAGGATAATTTAGCGCTTGCAAAAAATCCATTGGTAAACAATAACAGAATTGAAGATGTATATAAATTCATAGAAAATGATTTAAAATATGCAGCAGCAAATCTTAAAGCAAAAGTTAGGGCCAGAGGCGCAAGTTCAGAGAATGTTTTTGTTTCTCAGGGAACTGCTGAAGCATTTTTGGCAAAGATTTATCTTTATCAAAAGGATTATCCAAATGCAAAAATAATGGCAGAAAAAGTAATTAATTCTGGAGAATTTGCACTTGTACCAAATTATTCGGATTTATTTTTAACAAGCAAAAATAATAACGAAGAGTCTATTTATTCATGGCAATGGTCTGGTGCTGTAAATGAATATCAGGCTGGGAATCCATCGAATGTACAATATGGTTTGGAAATTTTAAACAATGCATCTTATGGAGCTGTTTACGTTCCTTCAAATGATATTCAGGAAGCATTTGAAACTGGAGATGTCAGAAGAAAAGAATCGTATATGATTTATGGTGACATATATCCTGGAATGCAGGGAGACGGTGTTGTTGGTTTCACTCTGGATAAAACAAAATATCCAAGCGTTTTGGATGCAACAGGTGCGGCAGTAAAAAAATATGTTGTAGGTGAGGCAACCGGAGAGACGGGACCTGCAGACAACTGGGCGTCTATGAGTAATTGTAATTATATCATGCGTTACGCTGATCTTTTATTAATTCATGCCGAGGCAATTATGGCAGGTGCAGAAGAAACTAATAATGCTGCTGCAAAAGCATCTTATAACCTTGTTAGAAAAAGAGCAGGTTTGAGCGAATTAGATGCAAATACACCTTTAACACATACAGGTTTATTTCATGAAAGAAGAGTTGAATTTGCTTTTGAGGGAGAGTACTGGTATGATTTAGGCAGATTACCAAGAGCAGAGGCAATTGATATTATTTCGAAACAAGACAGAGGTTCAGATTATGAAGGAGTAAAACATTATACGCCGGTAGAAACAGATTTTATTTTTCCTAAACCAGCAAATGACGTTAGAAAAAATCCAAAATTAAAAGAAGCTCCGGTTCCTTATGTTTTTAAATAAACTTTAAAGAAAACAATTATGAAAAATCTAAAAAATATAATGTTGTTGAAGTTTTATTTTCTGGCTTCAATTTTAATCTTACTAAGTGCTTGCTCCAATGATGATGGAGGTTCATCAGGTACTTTAGCCGTTACCGGAATTAGCAAATCAGTTATTGATGATCCTTTAATAGAAGGTGACAGACAAGTTGATGTGCCTACTGATGTTATTAATGCAGGAAATACCTATATTATTAGAGGTTCCGGTTTTGCAACCTTAAAATCGATCTCCTTTAATGGATTAGAATCTGCTTTTAATCCAACTTTTGTTACTGATAATGCTATTGTAGTTAGTGTAGATCAAAAAACACCGTATTACAATGAAATGGACGAATTAAAAATCGTAACCAACATTGGTACATTAGTATATAATGTGAAAATAAGACCTCCATTTCCTAATATTAATGGATTTCCAATTAATCCAAATCCAGGCGATATTATTACCATAACAGGAGAATATTTTCTTAGACCTGTAGTTAATTTTGGCACTACTACCGTAGAACCAATATCTTCTACATTGACAGAAATTAAAGTTCAGGTTCCAAATGATATTCAATATAAAAACTTATCCATAACAAATGTTTCAGGAACTACTGTTGCATCGCAATCTTTTGGAAGTGCTATTTACGATGATGCTTATACTTCGATAAAAGCTTATGATGGTTTATGGAATGCTGCCGATGGTTATAATGTAGCTTATGATAAAGATGCTAAGCAAGGAACTAAAAGTATTCAATGGAAAGCTGGCGGATGGAATGGACTGTATGTTGGTATCGACAAAACTAAGGTGGACATGACTAAATACAAAGGAATTAGAATTAGTTTAAAAGGAGAAAAAACAGGAACAGCGAATATGATCGTAAACGGAAATTATGGCGCAACATTCAGTTTAGCATTCAAAACAGACTGGACTTATATTGAAGTTCCTTTTAGTGCAGTGGGAAATCCAACAGAAATAACAGAAATTACGTTTCAGGAGTCTGGAAATTTTGGAGGAAATACAATTCTTATTGATGATTTTGGTTTTATCTTAAAATAATAATTTAAAAGCTTTCTAATGATTTTCATTTATTGAATTGAGATTTTTTAGAAAGTGATTTAATATCAAAAATAAACTTATGAAAATAATATATAAAATTAAGCAAATTGCATTGTGTTTGTGTTTGGTTGCCATGGCGGCTTCATGCGACGATTCACTGCCGGATGTTGGAGGCGCAGAGCAGAATTATAATTCGGTTTACGGCTTACTTAAAGCAAATACGAATCTAAGTCTTTATTATAAAGCAATTGAATTAACAAAACTGGAGACAACATTAGATACCGCAGATAGTTTTACTTTTTTTGTGCCAACAGATGCTGCATTTGAAGCATTTCTTGTAAAAAAAGGTTATGTAAATACACTGGGTTATCCTGATATTAATCTCGTTCCTGTAGATGTTTTAAAACAAATCGTTTTAAGTCATGTTGTAAAAGGTGTCAAAAAACGAGTAGGAAAGTTAACAGGAGTTGAGGCAGATTATTTGGAAACCGGCCAATTAACAACATTGGCAAACCTCGCAAATTCAGATTTATACTTACTTGATGTAAAAGTTGAAGATGGTGTTCTAAAAGTTAATGGTTCTGATAAAGCAGCTGTTGGTCTGGATTATTATGGAACAAATGGGTTTGTACATGTGTTGGATAATGTCATTTCATTAATTCCTCCAGCACCAGCAATTACTAGTGTTTCACAGGCTTTTGCTTCTCCAGGTGATGTTTTAGTACTTAATGGAGCCAATTTTGTAAATGTAACTTCAGTGAAATTTGGAGAAGAAGAGGCTGCATTCAAAACAGTTTCAAACTCAAAAATTGAGGTTACTGTTCCTGCTGATTTTGGATCTTATGCACTTATAAAGGTACAAACTTCTTTTGGTACCTCAAATACGGCCACTGTTGGAGTTAAATTTTTACTTTACGGAGATGATTTTTCAGGATCTGCAACACCACAATCTTCTGGAGGCTGGGGAGGATCTTCTGATTTTAAAAGTACGGTAAAAGTAAGCAGAGGAACGTATGCAATCGAGAAATATGCCGATGCATGGAGTGGTTTTAATATTGGATTCGATATGCTAAATGTTGCTGATTATGGCTACTTGAAAATTTCTGTGTATCCAACCCAAAGTACTAAAATCTTAGTTTCGTTAAATTCTGATTTTGCCGATGAGTTTGGAACAACCGTTACATTAACAGCCGGACAATGGAATAATATTTCTATTCCGTTCTCTGACTTGAAAACAGATAAAGTTGGCGCAACTTTCAATACGATTTTTATTAAAGAATACTCCAACGGAATTACGGTAGATCCGGGAAATCCAAGCATTCTTTATTTTGATGATATAGGATTTTTATAAGATTATATATTTTGAGTTTTGTTTTAAGTATTCCCTAATCTACTCAATTAGGGAATACTTTTTTATAGTACATTTTTAAATTCAATTATGATGAAGAGAATAATTTTAATATTCATATTAAGTATTTCGTTTTTAGGCTTTAGCCAAGGAAATACACATACGCAATCCGGAGGAAAATTTGAAGGTTTAGCCATGACTCCGCCAATGGGTTGGAATTCCTGGAATACTTTTGCGACTAATATTGATGAAAAACTGGTAAAAGAAACTGCAGATATAATGGTTTCCTCAGGAATGGCGGCTGCTGGTTATAATTATATTGTACTTGATGATGGCTGGATGACAAAAGAACGCGATGCTAACGGAGATTTGGTTCCTGATCCTGTAAAGTTCCCTAACGGAATGAAAGCCGTAATCGATTATGTGCATAGCAAAGGTTTAAAGTTTGGATTGTACAATTGTGCCGGAACTCAAACCTGCGCCGGATATCCAGGAACACGCGGTTACGAATATCAGGATGCTCGTTTTTATGCCAAACTCGGAATAGACTTTTTAAAATACGATTGGTGTAATACAAAAGGAATTACCGCGCCAGAAGCCTATACAACAATGAGCAACGCACTTAAAACTGCCGGAAGACCAATTGTTTTTAGTCTTTGCGAATGGGGAGACAATCAGCCTTGGGAATGGGGAAAACCAGTTGGAAATCTTTGGAGAATCTCTGGAGATATATATCCTTGTTTTGATTGTGAATTCAAGCATCCGGAAAATTGGTCATCTTGGGGATTTATGAAAATCGCCGAAATGCGAAAAGACATCCGTAAATATTCCGGCCCCGATCATTGGAATGATTTTGACATGATGGAAGTTGGCAACGAAATGAATGATACAGAAGATAAATCGCATTTTGCTATGTGGTGCATGATGGCGTCTCCTCTTGTTGCGGGAAATGATTTCAGAAAAATGTCAAAAGAAACATTGGCAATTTTGACTAATAAAGAATTAGTAGCAGTTGATCAGGATAAATTAGGGATTCAGGGTTTTAAATATTCTGCTGAAGACGGATTAGAAGTTTGGGTTAAACCTTTATCAGATGGAAATTGGGCTGTAACTTTTTTAAACAGAAGCGAAGTAGCAAAAAAAATCAATTTCGATTGGAAAAAACATATTATTAAAGATGCAGATTTTGGTTATGAAGCCGATTTCAGTAAGACAACTTTTAAATTAAAGGATCTTTGGAGAAATAAAGAAATAGGAAATACAAAGAAAAATTTCGTTTCAGACCTGGCGCCTCACGATGTTATTACACTGAGATTAATTCCGTAAACCAATTATAATGAAATCAAAAACTAAATTTTTTACTTTTATTTTCTTGTTGATTTTTTGTTTTTCGAATGCACAATTTGTAAAAAATCATGGTCAGCTTAGTGTTTCCGGAACTCAGTTGGTCGATAAAAATAATAATCCGATTGTACTTCGGGGAATGAGTTTTGGCTGGCATAGCATGTGGCCAAGATTTTATAACGAAAAAGCAGTCGCTTGGCTTAAAAAAGATTTTAACTGCAATGTTGTTCGTGCCGCGATCGGTATAGAATTAGGTCAAATGTCTTATATGAAAGAGCCGCAGTTTTCAAAAGAAAAAATTGAAGCAGTTATTAAAGGAGCAATAAAATCAGATATATATGTTATAATAGATTGGCATAGTCATAACGTCAATTTAAAAGAAGCCAAAGAATTCTTTGGAGAAATGTCAAAAAAATATGCAAAATACCCTAATGTAATTTATGAGATTTTTAATGAGCCCGATCATGAAACCTGGCCCGAAATTAAGACTTACGCCGAAGAAGTAATTAAAGTTATTAGAGAAAATGATCCCAACAATATAATTTTAATTGGTTCGCCGCATTGGGATCAGGATGTTAATCTTCCGGCAGCAGATCCTATAAAAGGATACAATAATTTAATGTACACCATGCATTTTTATGCTGCTACGCACGGAAAAGAATTACGAGACAAAACCGATGAAGCTATAAAAAGTGGATTGCCTATTTTTATTTCAGAATCTGCAGGAATGGAAGCGACCGGCGATGGACCATTAAATTATCAGGCATGGCAGGAATATATTGACTGGATGGAAGAACATAAACTAAGCTGGATAACATGGTCCATATCTGATAAAGATGAAACTTGTTCAATCCTTAATAAATCAGCGAAGTCTGAAGGGAAATGGAAAAAAGAAGATTTAAAAGAATCCGGAATTAAAACTCGCGAGTATTTAAGAAGGTACAATTCGCAAGAATAGTTTCTGTGTATTATTTTATAGTTAAAGCCTGTTCATTTTTTTGAGCAGGCTTTTTTGTTTGTTTTTAGTTTATAGAATAACATTCAGGTAGTAGTTTGTGAGGTTTAATGTGAAATTTATTTTGTAAGAATTTTGATCTAAAAAAAATATTCGATTAAGCCTTGGTTTTAGCAAGTATTGTTTTTTTTTATTTTTATTTAAAAATTATACACCCCTATTTTTTATGGGGTATGATGCTTTTTATTTCTTTTTGTAGATGTTTTTTGGTTGTTTGTAGCTTTAATTTTGTTGTTGACCGTGCTTTTTTAATGGATTTTTATGAAAAACCGTTATTGAATTTTCAAAAATAAATCTTTATAAATGTCAAATCACGATTATTGTTAAAATAATTTTTGTAATCCATAATTCTTTATCTAAAACATCAAAAAAACAGATATCAATTCTTTTACTCATACAAAAGTTAATAAATTCGCTAATGAAAATGAAGAGGTTTTAAAGGGAAAAAAGAGGTTTTAGAAGTGGCTTATAGTATTACATACATATATAAAGATTTAACTAACCAGAATCAATTATTAACTAAAACCAATTTAAAAATGAAAAAAGCTTTTCACATTTTAGCCGCGATGTTAACCAGTTCTTTTGCTTTTGCACAAGACGAAACTGAAACAGCTACATCACCTGCAACGACCTGGGGAGGATCTGCAGATGCATATTATAAGTATGATTTTTCAAAACAAATGAATGGATTAACGAGCTTTACCAACTCACAAGATTCATTCGAATTAGGAATGGCTTCTGTTGAAGCATCACACACATTTGGGAAAGCCTCGGTTTTCGTCGATTTAGGTTTCGGAAAAAGAGCAGGAGAGTTTTCATATAATGAAACAACAGATAAAGATATTAACGCAAAATTTTTAATTAAACAGTTATTTTTTACATATCAGATTACAGAAGAATTTAAAGTAGTAGCCGGTAGTTTTGGTACACATATAGGTTATGAAGTATTAGATGCTGTAGATAATAAAAACTATAGTATGTCTTATGCATTTTCATATGGGCCATTCTTTAATACTGGGGTAAAAGCACAATATACCAAAGGAAAATTTACGGCAATGCTTGGAATAACAAATCCAACTGATTTTAAATCAGCGATGGATGCAGGTTCAAGTCAAAAAACATATATAGGACAATTAGGCTATATAGGAGAAACAGGAAGTGCTTATTTGAATTTTACAACAGGCAGTACTAACCCTACGCCAGGAAGTTTAGTTGTACCATCTGATGAAAATAAAACTCAGTTTGATTTAACGGCTTCAAAAACAATAAGTGATAGTTTTGGTCTTGGATTTAATGCAACGTATGCCAAAAGTAAAAATGATTTTGACAGCACTTTAGATGGCGAATGGTTTTCGTTGGTAGGATATGCTAATTATTCATTTAAACCATCTTTGCTTTTAGCATATAGAATAGAATATTTTGATGCTAAAGATGCTGCTCCAAGTTTAGGAATATTAACAGGAACTAGTGTTTTTGCAAATACAGTTTCACTAAATTATAAAGTTGGAAAACTAACAATAATTCCTGAGTTAAGATACGATGCTTCATCAGAAGATATCTTTTTAGATAAAGACGCCTTGCCAACTGGAGGCTCGTTCTATGCTCTAATTGCTACAACATACTCTTTCTAGAGATAAAGATTGATATTTTTTTTTTTTTTTGGAGCTGTCGAAACATACTAATGTTTTGGCAGCTTTTTTATTTGTGCTTATTTTTTGTCACAAATTAAAGTATTAGAAATGCTGTTCTTTGCGTTGAATTTTTTGCCACAGATTAAATGATTAAAAAGATTCTTTTCTACGTGTGAACTTTTATCAAAACTCGAACGATAGCAAACTAACGAAGCAATTTTCTTATTCTTTTTCTAATGTAAACTAAGCGGATAATCTTTAATCTGTGGCAAAATTTCCATATTTAAATTCGTGAAAATTAGTATAATTCGTGGCAAACTTCTGTCACAAAAAAAAGCATTTCTAAATTTTAGAAATGCCTTTTATATTTTATAATGATGATGTATTATTGAAGCTGTTTTTTATAAATCGAATAAATCGTGTCAATCGTTTTTCGATCTAAAACAGATGTTGCATCCGTTTGAATATAATGTAATTTAAAAGCCTGAATTGCTGCAGAAAGATTCTTAGTATTGTAACCGATAATTCGTAAAGCAGGTTCAATTTTAAAATCAAAAGGAGCTTCTTCTAAAATTTCGTCTGGCCAGATTCCAAATCCTTTTTCTGCTAAGGTTTTCCACGGAAACAGTGCACTCGGATCTTGCTTTCTTCCGGGAGCAATATCAGCGTGACCTAAAATATTTTGAGTTGGAATATTGTAATCTTTTTTCAGTTTTGTCAAAAGTGCAACTAAACTGCTTATTTGTGCTTCAGTAAAAGGTTTAAAACCGTTATTGTCAAGCTCAATACCAATAGAACTAGAGTTTAAATCTGTATTTTTCCCCCAGGTTGATGCTCCGGCATGCCACGCTCTTAAGTAGTCATTTAGCATTTGTACTACTTTTCCATTTTCAGAAATAATGTAATGTGCGCTAACCTGTGTTCTGGTTTTGGTAAAAGTGTTTATAGTTTGCTGTACAGAATCTTGCGCGGTGTGATGTATAATAATAAAACTTGGTTTTCTTAAATTAAAATTTACAGTACCAATCCATTCTGTGTTTATACCATTCAATAAAGCGGTTGATCCCGTTTTTGATAAGGTATCTTTTATAATACCTAATTGCTGTGCATAAGTAGTGTCAATAACTACAGGACTAACAGCAGGTATTGGCTGGGCTTCTTTACTTGTAATTTGATTTTCTAAAGTTTTAAGCTGTTGGTCGTAGGCTTTTTCAGTAGTTTTATAAGGATTTGTAGAGCAAGAAGTAATAATAATTGCTAAAATCAGATAACAAAAATGTTTTTTTGCCATGGTTTTATTATTTTTAAAGATATAGTTAAAACAATTATTACTCTGTTTTTATTGCCTCTGTTTCTTTTTTACCCTCTTTGTTTTCTTTAGAATCTTTTTTCTTTTTCGATTTTGTTTTTTTGATTTCCTTAAAGTTTTCCATAAAATCGGTGTATTTTGGAATCTGGTCAGGATTTAAAAAAGCAGTTATTTTTTTAGTAGTACTTTCTCTCAACGCCTTCATTTGCTCAATTTTTTCATCTTGGCTGCTGCTTTCGTTTTTCAAAAGAATCCCTTGTTCTTTCATGCTGTCTGTAAAAACATTGGTGATAGCAATAGCTTGCAATTCATCAAGGTTTACTACTGGTTTCATTTGTTCTACGATCTTGGCTGCAGTTTCTTCAGGTGGAACTTCTTTTGGTTTGCTTGTGTTACCTTGAGGGCCTTGCATCATGCTTCTGTCCATGCCCATTCCGCCGCCTCTTCCGTAGCCATTGCTGCCATAACCATTATTATACCCGTTTCCGTATTGAGCAGAAACTATGTTGAAGCATAATAAGGTGAAAACTAAAAGAAATAAAGATTGGATAGATTTCATAAATGTATTTTCTAAAATTAGCAAATGAATACTGTAAATTTAAGCAGGTTCTCCGTATAAATCAAATTCTGTAGCTTCAATTATCCTTATATTAACAAATTCACCTGTTTTTACATAATGTTTCGATGCATCTATTAAAACTTCATTATCAACATCCGGACTGTCAAACTCTGTTCTTCCCACAAAGTGAGCGCCTTCTTTTCTGTCAATAATACATTTAAATACTTGTCCAACTTTTTCCTGATTCAAATCCCATGAAATTTGCGATTGCAATTCCATGATTTCATTCGCTCTGGCTTGTTTTACATCGGCTGGAACATCATCTTCAAGTAAATAAGCATGAGTATTTTCTTCGTGAGAATAAGCGAAACAACCCATTCTGTCAAATTTCATCTCCTGAACAAAATCTTTCAAAATTTCAAAATCTTCCTGTGTTTCACCCGGATAACCCACAATTAAAGTAGTTCTAATTGCCATTCCCGGAACAGCAGCACGAAAATCTTTCAATAACTGTGTTGTTTTTGCCTGAGTTGTACCACGACGCATTGATTTCAAAATAGAATCAGAAATATGCTGTAATGGAATATCAATATAGTTGCAAATTTTAGGTTCGCGTTTCATTAATTCCAAAACGTCCATCGGGAAACCGGTAGGGTAGGCGTAGTGCAAACGAATCCACTCAATGCCTTCCACTTTTGCTAATTCTTCTAAAAGCTCAGCAAGATTTCTCTTTTTATAAATATCAAGACCGTAATAAGTTAAGTCCTGCGCTATTAAAATTAATTCTTTAACGCCATTTTTAGCTAAGCCTTGAGCTTCTTTTACTAATTTTTCAATTGGTTGAGAAACGTGAGTACCTCTCATTAAAGGAATGGCGCAAAAACTGCATGGTCTGTCACAGCCTTCGGCAATTTTTAAATAAGCATAATTTTTAGGAGTTGTAGTTAAACGTTCTCCTAATAATTCATGTTTATAGTCAGCTCCTAAAGCTTTCAATAGTTGAGGTAATTCTGTTGTACCAAAATATTGATCCACATTCGGAATTTCTTTTTCTAAATCGGGTCTGTAACGTTCAGATAAACATCCGGTTACGAAAACTTTGTCAACTAAGCCTTTGTCTTTTTTATCAGCGTATTCCAAAATCATATTTACTGATTCAGCTTTTGCATTATCAATAAATCCACAAGTGTTAATTACAATGATATTTCCTTCTTCTGCAGCTGGTGCCTCGTGTTGTACTTCTTTTCCATTTGCACGAAGCTGTCCCATAAGCACTTCGCTATCATATACATTCTTCGAACACCCAAGAGTGATTACGTTAATTTTGTTCTTTTTTAAAGACTTGGTTCTCATACTTTTATAAATTGGAGTGCAAAATTACACTTTTTTATTCAAACACCACTTGTTTCGGTTTGTTTTACATGTTTTTTTGAAGCTAATTGCTTCAAAATTCTGGGTTCAATCTTTTTTCGTATTAAAAAAAAATCCGTCAGATAAAAAACCTGACGGAAATTTCCATTCATCTATTTATTTTTTAATTACAATTCAAATAATAAAGTCAAAGAAACATTATTCAGTTTCGATGTAATGTTTGCAGCGTCAGTAAGTCCTCTGTCAAAAAGTCCCTGATTCGATTTTCTTTCTAAATAAGAATATGCTAAATCTACTTTTGTTCCTCCAAAATTGTATCCTAAACCTCCAGAATAACTGTTTAAATCCCCAATTGTAGTTCCGTTTTTATAAGGACTGCCTTCAAAACGATACCCGCCACGTAGGCTTAATCGGTTTATTTTATATTCAGCACCAACTCTTAACTCTCCATTGCTGGTTAGTTGATTGCTAATATCGTTATTAACTCCTCTGAAACCTGCGTCACTTGTAGGTTTATATTTTGTATTACCGTAATCTTTAATAGAATAATCAATGCTAATTAATCCTGATTTTCCAAATACATATGCGCCGCTAAAAGTAAATTTACCTGGAGTTTGGAGAGTATAAGGCTCATATACATTTATGATATTTGGATTTACATCTGCAAAAAGTTCAGGACCATTTGCAGCTTGTCTGGTTGTATAAACACTTTGTGAAACTTCATCATATAATTCATACCAAGTGTTTGATTCGTATGCTAATCCAAGTCTGAAAGCTTCTGTAACTTTGGCAATTGCTCCTAATTGAAAAGAGAAGCCATTACCATAAGTATATAATTCATTATTGAATCTTAAATCAGAAATCGTTTCTTGCGAAGTAAGAGCATTGTTGTTGTATTCATAAAAGCTGCTTGATCTTCTATAATCTGTAATATGTACATTTAAGTTCGCTCCCAAAAAAATACGATCTTTGTATGAAGTTGCAATGTTAAAACTTAATTTACTATTGTATCCCCTGGCGTAAATTTCATTTTCCTGATAATAATTTCCTCCTGTAGGGACGTTAGAGTTATATTGTGTGTTACTATTATTATCAATAGCAGGATTTATTATAAAACCATTATAGCCCAAATAAGCCTGTTGCTCATCATAAAATTGATCTCTGTACGGTATATTTTTAATGTCACCTAAAGGAATTCCGTTAGCATAAGCTAAAAAATAGTTTGCTACAGAGTTTGGATTACTTCCAACAGAGAAGGTATTGCTGTCAAAATTATTGGTATTTTCATAAGTTGCTCCAATTACAACTTTATTCCATCCATTATTCGGGTTTCTGTCGTTGAAAACAAAAATACCACCAGCCTGATTCAGGATGAACGAATTGTCTTTGTTTTGAGTTGGGTTTCCATTAAGATAAACAGAATTATTAGCAAGATTTTGATTGCTTAATGTTAATCCAAACTGATTGTTGTTGAATATGGCAGATCCTGCCGGGTTTACAGAAAGAGAAGATAAATCTCCGCCAACAGCTCCAAAAGCTCCACTCATGGCTCTAAATCTGGCAGTTCCGGTCAAATTGTCCTGAGCAAAACGTACAGCATCTGAAACTTCTTGTGAATGTGAGACGCTAAAAGTTAGTCCTGATATGATTAGGAATACTATTTTTTTCATTTGATTAGGTGTTAAATGATTTTATGTTTGAAAACAGAAGAGGAATTATCTTCTTCCTCCACCGCCACCGCCGTAAGATCTTCCTCCGCCGCCACCGCCGCCTGATGATCTCATGCTTCCGCCGCCACTATTATAAGAACGTGAAGAACTGCTGCTCGGTGTTGAATAACTTCTTGATGAGTTATTACCGCTGTTATTATAACTTCTGCTGGTTGAGTTGCCTGATCCTCTGTTTGAGTAATCGTAACTACTATTTCTGGAAGAGCTGTTTCTATTTGTAAAAGTAGGGCTCGTCGTTCTGCTATTTACAGTAGAGCCTCTTCTGTAATCAGAATAGCTGCTTTGTCTGTTTGTATTATAGCTATTTCTGTTGGTAGTATAGCTTCTGTTTGAATAGCTCCTATTTGAATAACTTCTGTCTGAATAGTTTCTATTAGTATATCCTCTTGAAGTGTAATTTCTGTTATATGCGTAATTTCTTCCGCCATAGTAAGCTGCAGATCCTCTTCTTCCGTAGTTATAGGCATAGTTGTTATAACGGTATCCGTAACCGCCACCCCAGTATCCAGGGTATCCCCATCCAGGTCCCCAATATCCAGGATAACCCCATGCGTAGCCAGGATATCCCCAGTAACCACCACCATAACCCCATCCGTAATAAGGATAACCCCATCCTAAACCAAAACCTATTGACCAGGTTGGATCAGAATAAACATTAACGGCAACATCGCTATTGGCGCTTCCCCAAGCAGGATAAGCATTAGTAGTTACAGTTTGAGTGCTGTCGTTTTCGGCGTAATTACCGTACGAATCTACATCTGTGAAAATTTCAGTCGGCTGACCGTCGTCTTGTAATGATTTAAAGTATTCTTTATATTGATTGTTGGTACCTGTGGTATTTGTTTGAGCATACGTTCTTGATGAACCACCATATACTCCGTCATTATCATTATATGAAGTATTTTGGTAAGAACCACACGATGCAGCTAGAAAACTCAATAATCCAATTAAATAGAAATGAGCTGAGTTTTGGCGAAAAGAAATAGAAGTTTTCATATCTGTGGTGTTTTTTATTGTTGCACATTACAAAAATAGTTAGTTTTGTCAAACTATTTAGTTAAAATTATTAAAACAAAATTTGTGCCAAACTATTCAATATGAGTAAGAACCTCACTACAAGATCAGAAGATTATTCGAAATGGTATAACGAACTGGTTGTAAAAGCAGATTTAGCCGAAAATTCAGGAGTTAGAGGATGTATGGTTATCAAACCATACGGATATGCGATTTGGGAAAAAATGCAGGCTGAGCTGGACAGGATGTTTAAAGAAACAGGACATCAAAACGCGTACTTCCCTTTATTTGTGCCTAAAAGCATGTTTGAGGCTGAAGAGAAAAATGCAGAAGGATTTGCAAAGGAATGCGCCGTTGTAACACATTATAGATTAAAAAATGATCCGGACAAACCCGGAAAATTAATAGTTGATCCAAATGCAAAGCTGGAGGAAGAACTTATTGTTCGTCCAACAAGTGAGGCAATTATTTGGTCTACTTATAAAGGTTGGGTTCAATCGTACAGAGATTTGCCTTTATTGATTAATCAATGGGCTAATGTAGTACGTTGGGAGATGCGTACACGTTTGTTTTTAAGAACGGCTGAATTTTTATGGCAGGAAGGACATACGGCGCATGCCACAAAAGCAGAAGCAGTAGAAGAATCTGAAAAAATGATGAACGTTTATGCTGATTTTGCAGAGAACTTTATGGCGATTCCGGTTGTAAAAGGTATTAAAACCGAAACAGAACGTTTTGCAGGTGCTGATGAAACCTATTGTATTGAAGCATTAATGCAGGATGGGAAAGCATTGCAAGCAGGAACCTCTCACTTTTTAGGTCAAAACTTTGCAAAAGCATTTGATGTAAAGTTTGCTAATGCCGAAGGAAAGCAAGAACATGTTTGGGGAACTTCATGGGGAGTTTCTACCCGATTAATGGGAGCGTTGGTTATGACGCATTCTGATGATCAGGGATTAGTGTTGCCTCCAAATTTGGCACCTATACAAGTTGTTATTGTTCCAATCTATAAAACAGATGAGCAATTAGCAGAAATTACGACTGCGGTTAATGATTTGACTGCTAAGTTGAAAAAGTTAAAGATTTCAGTTAAATATGATGACAGAACAACTCAAAAACCAGGCTTTAAGTTCGCTGAATGGGAATTAAAAGGAGTTCCTGTTAGAATTGCTGTTGGTCCAAAGGATTTAGAAAACGGAACTTTTGAAGTTGCAAGACGTGATACATTGACAAAAGAAGTAGTTCCTGCAGAAGGAATCGTTACTTATATAAATGATCTTTTAGAACAGATTCAAAATGATTTATTTAATAAAGCATTAGACTATCGTAATACTCATATTACGGAAGTAAATAATTTTGAGGAGTTTAAAGAAGTTTTAGATGGGAAAGCTGGTTTTGTATCCGCTCATTGGGATGGTACGGTAGCTACTGAAGAAAAAATAAAAGACCTGACAAAAGCAACGATTCGTTGTATACCTTTAGATAGTGTAGAAGAGGCCGGAACCTGTGTGTTTACTGGTAATCCTTCTACAAGAAGAGTGCTGTTTGCTAAGGCATATTAAAAAATTTTATTTTTTTTTGCATCAGGTATTGTACATCTTAAAAATAGTTGTATTTTTGCATCCGCATTAGAGAAGCAGGCCCGTTCGTCTATCGGTTAGGACGCATGGTTTTCATCCATGTAAGAGCGGTTCGATTCCGCTACGGGCTACTACTTTTTTACTGCAAATTGTTCTTAAAATACTGAGAATTAAAATGGCCCGTTCGTCTATCGGTTAGGACGCATGGTTTTCATCCATGTAAGAGCGGTTCGATTCCGCTACGGGCTACAATAATACCTCTATTTAAATATAGAAAAACTTAGAAGGATATGGTCTGTTCGTCTAGGGGTTAGGACTCCAGGCTTTCGTCCTGGTAACAGGGGTTCGATTCCCTTACAGACTACTAAATTAGTTGTAAATAAGTTTTGTAAAATAAAAATTGGTGTCTCGGTTTTTGTTTTATTAGTTAAAACCAAAGTGATTGTTTTGCAATTGTGGGAGGTTTTTCTTTTTTAACTAGTATTTATAATAATTATTACATCTAAAATTAAAGAAAATGGCAAATCATAAGTCAGCATTAAAAAGAATCAGAAGTAACGAAAAAAGAAGAGTTCTTAACAGATATCAACATAAAACTACTCGTAATGCTATTAAAGCATTAAGATTAGCTACTGATAAATCTGATGCTGCTTCAAAATTATCAACTGTAATCTCTATGATTGATAAATTAGCAAAAAAGAACATCATTCATGATAATAAAGCTTCTAACTTGAAGTCTAAATTAACTAAACATGTTGCTAAATTGTAATTAATTACAATTTCCTAAAAATATAAAAATCCTCTTTTAGAGGATTTTTTTTTGTTTGAACAAAATTGAATTTCTATGGATCAAGCCGTAAATCTGGATCAAGCCGTAAATCTGAGGAGAGGCAAAAATTACGCATAAATATTAGTTAACCTGAAAAGGAAAAATTCTACATTCCTTACACCTCTGAATTGAGATCTAAATGCTTTTATTTTTGCATTGAAAGATTCCGCTGAAGCATTGGTACTTCTGTTGTCAAAATAATTCAATATCGTTTGATAATGATTCATAATGGTTCGGGAGATTGTATTGAAAGACTTAAAGCCGGATTGATTTACTTTTTCATGCCATTTGGCTAATTTGGCAAAACCAATGATTTTATCTCTTGTATTCTCGAAGATACTTCTAAGTTCTTGAGTGAGATTATATCCCTTTTGAATATCAGGATACAATTCAAACAACAATCCAGCACGTTGTATTTGGTTTGGAGTCCATTTAGATCTG
>NZ_JAWVWO010000020.1:0-91374 GCF_033657265.1 Flavobacterium sp. MMLR14_040
CCTTAGAACCTTAGAACCTTAGAACCTTAGAACCTTAGAACCTTAGAACCTTAGAACCTTAGATAAATTTACTGCGTAAATTTATCATTTTCAAACTTTGACTTTACACAATAAAAAAAGCCTCTTCAAAAGAAGAGGCTTTAGTACTCAGAGCGGGACTTGAACCCGCACGAACATTGCTGTTCACTGGATTTTAAGTCCAGCGTGTCTACCAATTTCACCATCCGAGCATTATATGGTTTTTGAGCGAAAAACGGGGCTCGAACCCGCGACCTCGACCTTGGCAAGGTCGCGCTCTACCAACTGAGCTATTTTCGCGTTTCAAATTCTTGTAAGAACTACAATACTCAACTTGTTTCGTATTGCGAGTGCAAATTTAGGACATTTATTCAATTACACAAGCGTTTTTTGAAAAAAAATTACACTTATTTTATAACTTTCTGATAACCTAAACTTTAAATCTGATTATTTTCCAACCAACATTCTTTTAATTTCATTAAGCTTCATTAATGCTTCAACGGGCGTGATTGCATTTATATCAAGACTCATGATCTCTTGTTTTATTTCTTCCAATAAAGGATCATCTAAATTAAAGAAACTCATTTGCATTTCATCATTCGCAGATTTGATTCCGTTTAAGGCATCGCTGGAATGATTTTTTTCTAACTTTTTCAATAGCTTTTGAGCTTTCAAAATTACCAGCTGCGGCATTCCGGCCATCTTTGCAACATGAATTCCAAAACTATGTGCACTTCCGCCTTTTACGAGTTTACGAATAAACAGAACTGTATCTTTTAACTCTTTTACCGCAACATTATAATTTTGGATTCTTGGCAGCGATTCTGTCATTTCATTTAATTCATGATAATGTGTTGCAAACAAAGTTTTGGCTTTTGATGGATGTTCGTGCAGAAATTCGGCAATAGCCCAGGCAATCGAAATTCCGTCATAGGTACTGGTTCCTCTTCCAATTTCATCTAATAAAACCAAACTACGGTCTGAGATATTATTCAAGATCGAAGCCGTTTCGTTCATCTCGACCATAAAAGTAGATTCTCCCATCGAAATATTATCCGACGCTCCTACTCTGGTAAATATTTTATCTACAATTCCCATTCTTACGCTATCCGCAGGAACAAAACTTCCCATTTGAGCCAATAATACAATCAAGGCTGTTTGTCGTAATATGGCCGATTTACCAGACATATTCGGACCCGTAATCATAATAATCTGCTGGGTTTCCCTATCTAAATAAACATCATTAGCGATATAAGGAGTTCCAACAGGCAATTGTTTTTCGATAACAGGATGTCTTCCGTTTTTAATTTCAAGTTCGAAAGTTTCATCAATTTCAGGACACACGTATTTGTTTTCGACAGCCAATTGTGTAAAAGAACATAAACAGTCTAGCTGTGCCACTAAATTGGCATTCATTTGAACCGGTTTGATATACGTTGCAATCCAGGCTACTAATTGTTCGAAAAGATCAGATTCTATCTTATAGATTTTTTCTTCAGCACCCAAAATCTTTGTTTCGTATTCTTTTAATTCTTCGGTAATATAACGCTCCGCATTTACCAAAGTCTGTTTGCGAATCCATTCTTCCGGAACTTTATCTTTATGTGTGTTTCGAACTTCTATATAATAACCAAAAACATTATTGAATGATATTTTCAAAGATGAAATTCCGGTTCTTTCTGATTCTCTTTTTTCAATTCCTTCTAAAAATTCTTTTCCCGAAGTAGAAATAGCACGCAATTCATCTAATTCCTCACTAATTCCTTTTGCAATCGCATTTCCTTTTGCAATCGCAACCGGCGCATCCTGATTTAAGGTTGTTTTTATTTTTTCTCTTAACAGATCACAGGCATGTAAACTATCTCCAATAACTTTCACTGCTTCTTGCGGACTTTGAAGCGCTAAAGTTTTTATGGGAATGATAGCATCCAGTGATTCTTTTAAATAAACAATTTCACGCGGAGAAACTTTCCCCGCAGCGATTTTAGAAATCAAACGTTCTAAATCTGAAATTTGCTTGATTTGGTATTGAATATTATGTAAAACTTCATTGTTTGATTTCAGGTAAGAAACCACATCATGACGCCCTTTTATTTTGTTACTGTCTTTTAACGGAAGAGCCAGCCAGCGTTTTAACAAGCGCCCTCCCATTGGCGAAAGTGTTCTGTCAATTACATCCAAAAGCGTTACTGCATTTGGGTTGTAACTGTGATATAATTCTAAATTTCTAATGGTAAAACGGTCCATCCAAACATAGGCATCTTCGGCAATACGCTGAATTGCCGTAATGTGCTGCACACGATTATGTTGTGTTTCAGACAAATAATACAGAATCGCTCCAGACGCGATAACACCTTCCTTTAACTCTTCAACACCAAAACCTTTTAAGGAAACGGTTTGAAAATGTTTTGTAAGGGTTTCTAAAGCATAATCTTCTTTATAAATCCAGTCTTCCAGATAAAAACTATGAAAATCTTCTCCAAAAGCATCCTTAAAATCACCTTTATTATTCTTTGGAACCAAAACCTCACTTGGGTTAAAATTCTGCAATAATTTATCTATATATTCGGCATTTCCCTGAGCAGTTAAAAACTCTCCGGTCGAAACATCCAGAAACGAAATTCCGATACTTTTATTAGCAAAATAAACAGATGCTAAAAAGTTATTTGATTTAGACTGTAAAACTTCATCATTCAAAGAAACTCCAGGAGTTACCAATTCTGTAACACCACGCTTCACAATAGTTTTAGTCATTTTAGGATCTTCAAGCTGATCGCAGATAGCAACACGAAGTCCGGCTTTTACCAATTTTGGCAAATAGGTATTTATAGAATGATGGGGAAAACCGGCCAAAGCTGTTTCAGTTTCAGAACCTGCCCCTCTTTTGGTCAATGTAATTCCAAGAATTTTAGAAGCTCTGATGGCGTCTTCTCCAAAGGTTTCATAAAAATCTCCTACTCTGAAAAGCAGACATGCATCAGGATATTTTCTCTTGATTTCGTTGTACTGTTTCATCAAAGGTGTTTCTTTCACCACTTTCTCTTTCGTTGCCAAATTATTGTTTTTTAAATGAAAATTAAGACAGCGAATTTATAATATTTTGAAGGAATATAGAAGAGCAATAAAAATTAAAATATTTTAAGAATATTTTAAGTTCATATATAAGAATTTTATCTAGATTTGTCATAATTAAAAAGACTCTTAAAAGATGAAAAAAATAATTTTATTCGTTATGTTGGCTGTAGTTGGAATTACTGCTTCTAACGCTCAAACTACTAAGAAAGCTAAAGCTGCAAAAGTTGCTAAAATTGAAGGAGCCGGAATGGCTTTTGAAACTGAAACTATTGATTACGGAACTATCGCTCACAATGCTGATGGAAAACGTGAGTTTGTTTTCGTAAACAATGGAACTAAACCATTAATCATTACAAATACACAAGGATCTTGTGGTTGTACTGTACCAACTACACCAAAAGAGCCAATTGCTCCGGGTGCTAAAGGTATTATTGGTGTTAAATATGCTACTGACAGAGTTGGTGCTTTTACAAAAACTGTAACTGTTACTTCTAATGCTGAAGGACAACCAACAAAAGTACTTACAATTAAAGGTACTGTTTTACCAGATCCAGTAAAAAGCTAATCTGAAAACAATAAAAAAATCGAAAAAGCTTCCTTATCTTTGGAAGCTTTTTTTATGACCAGAATTCAACACAATGAGAAAACTTGAAAATAGTGAGCTAGAACGTAAATCTATCGAAGATTTTAAAAAATCAGACAAAACCCCTTTAATTTTAGTTTTGGATGATATTCGCAGCTTGCACAATATTGGTTCTGTATTTAGAACCGCCGATGCTTTTTTGATCGAAAAAATAATTTTGTGCGGTATTACAGCAACTCCTCCAAATAAAGAAATTCATAAAACCGCTCTTGGCGCAACCGAAACTGTAACTTGGGAGCATCATGAAAATGTTTTGGAAGTAATTGAAAATCTAAAAAAAGAAAATGTTCTGACTCTTGCTATCGAACAAGTTGAAAGCGCTATTTTTCTTCAGGATTTTAAAGTGGAGAAAAATCAGAAATATGCTTTAATTTTTGGTAATGAAGTTTACGGTGTTGCTCAGGAAGCAGTTGCTATTTGCGATGGTTGTATCGAAATTCCGCAGTTAGGCACCAAACATTCCTTAAATATTTCTGTAAGTGCAGGAATTGTTGTTTGGGATTTATTTCAAAAATTAAACTGGGGCACAATTAGATAATGAGAAAATTTGTCAATTAGATAATTTATGCATAAAACCTTCATCATTTAATTATCTAATTCCCAAATTGGCATATTAATTCAATTTCTTCTGAATTTCGTTTAAAATAAAAAGGTAATCTTCGTGGTTTTTTACAAAATCACGATTAGAGACATCGATAATTAAAACATTCAAATCAGTTTGAGATTTGATGTATTCCAGATATCCGTTATTGATTTTATCCAGATATTCTGCTTCTATATTTTGCTCGTAATTTCTTCCTCTTTTTTTGATATTTTCCAATAGACGTCCGGTGTTTTGGTACAAATAAATGTACAAATCCGGTTTTGGCATTTCTTTGTAAATAATATCGAATA
This sequence comes from Flavobacterium sp. MMLR14_040, assembly GCF_033657265.1. Lineage (NCBI taxonomy): Bacteria > Pseudomonadati > Bacteroidota > Flavobacteriia > Flavobacteriales > Flavobacteriaceae > Flavobacterium > Flavobacterium sp. MMLR14_040. Next base: position 4,631 of record NZ_JAWVWO010000020.1, read on the forward strand.
AATTTCGGTACAAGCGATATTCATCTTCCTGCAAGGTAATTTTAGCAAAAATCAATGATTTAAAAATATGATAATCGGCTACGATAAAATCTTTGAATAAATCAAATTGCGCCAAATCATCTGATAATTGCTGATATCTGTCGGCTAAAAAAGACATTTCGAGCGGAAAAGCGTATCTGTTTTGATCTTTATAAAATTTAGGTAAAAACGGATTATCTGCAAAACGCTCTAAAACTGTTTTAGCATTAAAATCTTCTGCAATTTTGTGTACCAAAGTTGTTTTTCCTGCGCCGATATTTCCTTCAAAAGCGATATAATTATAATTCTCTAATGGAATTTCCTGTAAAGGACTTTTCAAATCCTGAACCACAACACAAGAGCTGTCATCGGGAGTACTTGCAATTAATTCATTTATGGTTTTATGAAAAACAGGATGTTTCCAGTCTAATTTTAAATCGCGCATGGGCAGTAATACAAAATTTCGGTTTTGCATTAAAGGATGCGGAATGGTAAGTTTTTCAGATTCGATAATTTCGTTATCAAAAACAATCAAATCAATATCAATAATTCTCGACTGATATCCTTCCTGATTTGAACGGATTCTGCCTAATTGTTTTTCGACTTTTAAAACCTGATTTAATATCTTTTGCGCCGATAAGTTACTGTGTAAAAGCAAGGCACAATTGTAAAAAGCATCACTTTCAAATCCCCATGCGGGTGTTTCATATAGTTTTGAAACCTCGATTACGGTTCCCACTTCCTGATGTATTAACGCAATACAACTTTCGATGTTTGCCAATCTGTTTCCCTGATTACTGCCTATAGATAAAACGACCTGATGCTGTGATTTCATAATTAATGCAAATTAACTAAATCTATTTTAGAATTAACAATATATTTGTGTAACAGGTTCCGAATTTAATTGTGAATTTGTGCATTAAAATTTGTAACTTCTTACTCTTTTTTGCTACATATTAAAAAATATATTTTATGAAATTTCTAGGAAATGTAATTGCCACTGTAATTGGTATTTTTGTTTTTATCATGTTATTCTTTTTTGGAGTAATTCTTATTGGTGCTATTTTTGGAGGAGAAGACACCGTTTCAGTCAAAGCTGATTCTGTTATAGAATTAGATTTGAAAAAAATCGACAATGACTACGCCGGAAAATATAAAGATCCCTGGGTAACGGTTTTCTCTGATAAAAAGGAAGTTGGTTTAAGCGACGTAATCAATGCAATTGAGGCTGCAAAAACAGACGACAACATTAAAGGAATTTCTATTTTAAATGATGAATCTTCCTTAGGACTGGCTCAATATAAAGATTTACGAAATGCATTGGAAAGCTTTAAAAAATCAGGAAAATTTGTTTGGGCTTATGCCAATTCATTTTCTCAAAAAGAATATTATTTAAACTCTGTTGCCAATACTATTTATTTGAATCCTGCAGGAGATCTTGATTTTAAAGGACTTTCGTCTGAAGTGATGTTTTTTAAGGATTTTCAGGATAAATCGGGTATTCATATGGAAGTAATTCGTCACGGAAAATACAAAAGTGCCGTTGAGCCGTTTTTAGAAAACAAAATGAGCGACGCCAACAGAGAACAAATAACTGCGCTTTTAAATTCTATCTGGACAAATGTTTCTGAAGATATTTCGAAAAGCCGAAATATTCCTGTTGTCAAATTAAATGAAATTGCAAACGGTTTATTGGCCAGAACACCAGAAATGGCAAAAAAAGAAAATCTAGTCGATATTGTAGCATATGAAGATGTATATCATAATGCGATTAAAAAACAATTGAAAGTAACCGGAGACGACGATTATAACAAAATTTCGATTTTAGATTATACACAAAACAATATCACAACTGCCTTAACCAATACATCAAGTGATCAAATTGCTATTATTTATGCTCAGGGAGAAATTGAAAGCGGCGAAGGCGATGTAAATGTAATTGGCGAAGGCGCAATGCGTCGTTCTTTGCAGGAAGCGCGCAAAGATGAAGATGTAAAAGCAATCGTGCTTCGAATTGACAGTCCGGGCGGAAGCGCTTTGACTTCTGATTTGATTTGGAGAGAAATTGAAATTACTAAAAAAGTAAAACCTGTTGTAGTTTCTATGGGTAATTATGCGGCTTCTGGTGGTTACTACATTGCTTGTAATGCCAATAAAATTTTTGCAGAAAAAAATACTATTACGGGTTCTATTGGAGTTTTCGGAATTCTGCCAAATTTTAGCCCGTTGGCCAATAAACTCGGGATTAATACTGAGCAGGTAAAAACACACGAAAACTCAGCAAATTACAGCCCGTTTGTTCCTGTTGATGAAAAGTTTAAAGCTTTTACATTAGAAGGAGTAGAAAAAATTTACAACACTTTTGTAACGCATGTAGCGCAAGGCCGAAAAATGACTTTTGCACAGGTAGATTCTATTGCACAAGGAAGAGTATGGTCTGGATCTCAGGCAATAAAAATTGGCTTAATAGATAAAATCGGTGGTTTGGATGACGCTATTGCTGAAGCTGCAAGAATTTCCAAAACAAAATCATACAGCACACAAAACTATCCTGAATACGAAAAAACATTCAACGATGTATTATCTGGTTTGCCTTTTGCAAAATCTAAAGAAGCTTTTATAAAAGAAGAAATTGGTGCCGAAAACTATATGCTGATCGAACAGGTAAAAAGACTTCAAAAACAAAAAGGCGTTCAGGCAATGATGCCTTTTGGATTAAACATTAAATAATGCAACAATGAAAAAAATAATCGCCGTTTTATTTGTTGTTTTTGTAAATTTCATGAATGCCCAAAGCAAAAGTGAAACAAAATTTAAGGAAAGTAATCTTGTTTTAAAAATCAATAAAGATGAGATTTACGGAACTTTAATCACACCGGATTTAACTAAAAAATGTCCTGTTGCCTTAATTATTTCAGGTTCGGGACCAACGGACAGAAACGGAAATAATCCAATGATGAAAAACAATTCCTTAAAAATGCTGGCAGAAGCGCTGGCAAAAAACGGAATTGCATCATTACGATTTGATAAACGCGGAATTGGCGAAAGCAAAGCAGCTGCCGGCCCTGAATCAAGTTTGGTATTTGAACATTATACCGAAGATGTAAAAAGCTGGATTAATTTATTAAAGCAAGACAAACGTTTCTCAAAATTAACTATCATTGGACATAGCGAAGGTTCCTTAATTGGAATCATTGCCGGCGCAAAAGCAGATAAATTTATTTCTATTGCAGGCTCTGGAGAATCTGCAGACAAACTTATCAAAACGCAAATTGCATCTAAATCAAACAAGCAAATTGAAGAAATGACCTTTCCGATTATTGATAGTCTGAAAAACGGAAATAAAGTAAAAAAGGTTGATCCCATGCTAAATTCACTTTTCAGACCAAGCATTCAGCCTTATATAATTTCGTGGTTTAAATACGATCCTTCGGTAGAAATTAAAAAATTAAATGTACCTATTTTAATCCTGCAGGGAAATAAGGATTTGCAAGTAACAGTAAAAGATGCAGAAAATTTATCGCAGGCCAATAAAAATTCAGAACTTTTGATAATTGATAAAATGAATCATATCATGAAAATTATCGAAGGTGACCAACAAGCTAATTTTGCAAGTTATACCAACGAAACCTTACCTATTTCAGAAGAAATGTTGAATAAAATTGTTTCTTTCATTCAAAAATAATTAAAACCAATTGTTTGGGTGTAATAATTTTTAACGCATAGAAACATAGAATTATTGAACTCAAAAAAGACGTTTTCACTTGCATTAACAAACATAGCTATGTGTGAGAAACAAGTTTCTTTTGACTTCCTTTTTTTTCAAAAACATAAAATCTATGTTTCTATGTGTTTAATTAAAATATTTACGCATAACTCCTAACAGGTTGAAAAATATAATAATTAAAGTCCGTTTGAATTCTCAAGCGGACTTTTTTATTTTTATCAAAACAATTTCTTAGCATACATAACACTAAATCCTGTTTTAATTAACTCAAAGTTAATTTCTGCTTAACAGCTTTTCCGGGCTGTACCGATTATTTTAGCAAAAAATTACAAGATCAGATAAATCAGAATACATATCATAAAGTTTTAAAAATATTTAAGAATAATTTATTTTTTTTTGATAGCTTGCCCATAATCGAAATTCGATTAAGGCAGGCTATTGTTTTTTATGATAAATTTGAAATATATTTTACATTAAAAGTTTATTTTTGCAAGAATAATATGTATAAATTAAGAACCCTAAAACCTCAAATCTATAATTAATTATGTTAAAGAAAATTTTAAAAATCACCGCGATTGTTTTTGTGGTCATCATTGCCGCACTATTTGCAATTCCTTATCTTTTTAAGGATCAGATCAAAACAAAAATTACAGAAGCAATTAATGAAAGTGTAGATGCAAAAGTGAGTTTTGCTGACGCTGATTTAAGCTTGTTTAAAAACTTTCCAAATGCTACTGTTGGAATCGAGAAACTGGTTATCATCAACAAAGCTCCTTTTGAAGGCGATACTTTGGTTTCGTTAGGAGAATTGAACTTAAAGATGAGTATCAAAGAACTTTTTAAAGGAAAAGATGAACCTATGAGCATTGAGGGAATCAGTTCTACGAATGGTTTAATCAATATCATTTTTAATAAAGATGGTGTTGGAAACTTTGATATCGCTTTAAAAGATAAAAAAGACGAAACAAAAACAGATGAAGCCAGCAAACCGCTTTCTTTAAAGATTCAGAACTACAAAATCGAGAATTTCACTTTTAGATATATTGATCAGGGTTCTAAAATAAAAATGGTAATCGACAGTTTAAATCACGAAGGAACGGGAGACTTTACCAATTCTAAGCTTGATTTAACAACAAAATCTACCGCCAAAGTTTCTTTGGATATGGATAAGATGAATTACATGAAAAATGTAAAACTGACTTTGGATGCTGTTTTAGGAATTGATTTAGAAAAAAGCAAATATACATTTAAAGAAAACAAAGCTTTAATTAATCAATTGCCTTTAGAATTTGACGGATTTATTCAGATGGTAGAAAAAGGTCAGATTTATGATTTGAAATTTAAAACGCCAACTTCGTCGTTTACTAACTTCCTGGGCTTAATTCCTTCGGCTTATTCTTCAAGTTTAGAAGGCGTTAAAACTACCGGAGACTTTACTGTTGTTGGTTTTGCAAAAGGAGAATTAACAGATACAACTGTACCAAAATTCAATATTGCCATAGCTTCTAACAATTCTTCTTTTCAATATCCGAATCTGCCAAAATCAGTTCAGAATATTGTAATTGATACTAAAATCATCAACGAAACGGGTATTTTGAATGATACTTACGTTAATCTGGATAAACTTTCGTTTAGAATTGATCAGGATGTTTTTAGCGCTAAAGCAAATGTGAGAAACATAACTGTGAATCCGTTGGTAAAAGCGGCATTGAAAGGAACTGTTAATTTAGCCAACCTTTCAAAAGCATATCCTGTAAAATTGGATAAACCTTTGGCGGGTATTTTAAAAGCTGATGTTACAACAGAATTCGATATGGCTTCTGTAGAAAAAAGTCAGTATCAAAACATCAAAAATGCCGGAACTATGAGTTTATCAGGATTTAAATATACTGATGAAAACAATAAATCGATGAATATCAGTACCGCTTTGGTTGAATTCAATACAAGTACAATCAATCTGAAAAAATTTGATGCTACTACAGGAAAAAGTGATATTAGCATTAATGGAGTTTTAGAAAATTTCTATGGTTTTATGTTTAAAAAACAAGAGCTAAAAGGAAATTTCAACATGAGCTCGAATCAATTGGCTGTTGATGATTTCATGACTTCCGGAGAACCTGCTAAACCAGCAACTACAGGCGGAACAGAAACTGAAACAAAAACTACACCGGCAAAACCTGCTGAAGCAATGAAGATTCCTGCGTTTTTAAACTGTACATTAAATGCAAAAGCAAATACTGTTTTGTATGACAATTTAAAATTAAAAGATGTTTCAGGAAAGTTGATTATCAAAGATGAAAAAGCACTTTTAGAGAACTTTAAAACTTCAATTTTTGGAGGAACAATTGGTTTAACCGGAGCTGTTTCGACAAAAGCAAAAGTACCAACATTTGATATGAATTTAGGTTTCAATCAGGTTGATATTGCTCAGACTTTTACACAATTAGACATGATGAAAAAAATTGCTCCTTTGGCAGGAATCATCAATGGAAAATTAAATTCGACTATCAAATTAAACGGAAATCTTGATGCAAATGAATTGACTCCGGATTTGAAATCACTTTCGGGAGATTTAATAGGTCAATTGCTTTCGACTTCGGTTAATGCTAAAAATTCGACTGTATTGAATTCATTGACATCAAACATTAAGTTTCTTGATATGAGTAAGCTAAATCTTAATGATGTAAAAATGGCTTTGACTTTTGATGATGGAAAAGTTAACGTAAAACCATTTGATATTAAATATCAAGATATTAAAGTGACAGTTGGTGGAACACACGGTTTTGATCAAACAATGAATTACAACTTAAAATTAGATGTTCCTGCTAAATATTTAGGAACTGAAGCAAGTGCATTCCTTGCTAAATTGTCTCCTGCAGATGCTGCAAAACTGGATAACATTCCGATCAATGCATTGGTTACAGGTAATTTCTCAAATCCAAAAGTATCAACAGATATGAAAAGCGCTGTTAGCAGTTTAGCATCTCAGGTTGCTAATCAGCAAAAAGAGAAATTAACTCAAAAAGGAGCATCAGCACTTTCTGATTTGATTAATAAAAACACAAAAGCAAAAGATACTACGCAAGCCGCAGCAACTGAGAAAGAAAAAAATACTCAGGAAGCTACCAAAAAAGCCAGTGACTTACTAAATGGTTTATTTAAAAAGAAAAAATAAGGATTTCAAATAAAAGAGAAAGGCCAATCGTAATGATTGGCCTTTTTTATGTTGTATATTTTAAAACTTAAACAGCTCTTGAATATGTTTTTAATCTACCATTATTCAGTATACCATTTACTATTTTAAAATAATCATTTTTTGAACAATTTTCAACCTCAACTCCAATGCTGCAATTATCGTAAGGCTTATATTTTTTAAGGTTTGAAACTGAAAACAATCCCACAGTTGGTGTTTGAACTGAGCTTGCTAAATGCATCATTCCGCTATCTGCTCCTATAAATATTTCGGTATTGGCTATTAGCGAACCAATTTCTCTGATATCCTTACTATAAAAAGTTGGCGCTTTAAAAGCTATTTGGGATACATTTTCGATTGGTAATATTTCAATAATATTGTAATCCGTATATTGCTCTTTTAGTGAAGCATAAAAATTCTCCCACCAATCTTCAGACAAACATTTTGTTCCTGTCGCAAATGTAAATATGCAAATCGTTTTTTTAGAATTATTGCTATTTAATGTGCTTAATATCTTTTTGCCCTCGGACAACTCAAAAGAAGTTAATTTAAGATCTATAGGCTCCACTATTTTATTGCTTTCTTTTAATCCCAATTTTGTTAAATAGTGTCTGAAATTATAAACAGGGTATTTTGCAATATGCTCATAATCAGATTTCGTTTGCTGACGATCATTTTCTAAATCGCCATAGAATTTATATTTTGCTTTAGAAAAACGTACAGCCAAACGGCCTGATGAAGAATTTTGATCGACATTTATTGCCATATCGTAAGGCTGTTTTCTTATCGAAATCCAAACTTTTATATATTCTAATAAGTTTTTAAAAGGTTTTTTGGGTAAATGAATTGTTTTGTAAACAACATCATAATTTTCAAAAATAATGGGTGCAAGTGGTCCTTTAACAAATAAATCAATTTTACAATTTGGAAATGTTTCAGCAACTTCTTTAACAAGTGGTGAGATCAATAACAGATTTCCTAATCTTGCATTTGGTCTACAAATTAAGACTCTTTTAATTTCAGTTTTATCCACTAAAATTATTCCTGATTCACTTTTTGGTTTTCCAATGTTCTTCGTCAGATTGCGCATTAAGCCTCTTCTGAAAACATTAATTTTGTTTAAAACACCCATTTATTAAATAATTTAAAAATTATAAAATTTACTTTAATTTTAAAAAGAACCTGTTAACTTGAATTACTTCAAATCTAGTCTCTTTTTTTTTCTAAAAGTAATTTCTTTCAATAAGCAATTATTACAAAATTGTAATCAAATGTATCATTTTTCACACTTGATATCTTATTAAAATATAATTTAAAATTACAAAACTTTTATGTAAAACCAAATGAATCAGACGAATAGCCAAAAACAATCGACCTATACGTCGATTGTCACGACGTATCCTTCGGAACCACGGATGTTAAAAACATTACCGTCTTCAAAAATTAAATATTGCCCTTTTATCCCAATAAGTTTTCCTTGAAAAGAAGGTGTTTTGTCTAAATTTAAGCTTGTTACTTTTGCAGGATAATTTAAAACAGGATAATTTAATTCGATTAAATCATTCTTTTGAGCGTAAAAATAGTCTCGTGCTTCAGCAGGAATCAACTCTTCAATTTTTACTTTTTCGGCAATCAAATCAAAAACCGCAGTTGGATTTTGAAGCATTTTTCTCCAATTGGTTTTATCGGTATAATGACTTTTTAAAGCAACTTCGGTAATTCCGGCCAAATATCTGTTAGGAACCTCAACAACGGCAATTGCCTGGCTGGCTCCCTGATCAATCCATCTGGTTGGGACTTGTGTTTTTCGTGTTACACCCACTTTTATTTCGCTTGCCACAGCCAAATACACAACATGAGGCTGCAATTGTACTTTTTGTTCGTATTCTAAATCCCGATCTGCAATTCCTAAATGCGCTGTACTTAATTCCGGTCTCATAATCCAATCTCCTACGGCAGGGCTGGAGTAAAAACAATCATAACAAAAACCTTGTCTGAATATCTTTTTCTTTTTACAGCAATTCAAACATTGAAAACCTGCAAAATTAATTTCAATTTCTTTATCTAATAATTGATTCATATTGAGAAAGCTATCTTCAAAAACCAAATAATACTGAATTGGATTTCCGATTTCTGTTTGCATTTTTGTAAGTACGCCTTGATATGTCATTATATTTTAGATTGTTGATTTTAGATTTTAGATTGCTTCTCAAACGCAGAATTTTAATTTTAAAATTCTTTTTTAGTAAAAAATAGAATGTTTTTATTACAAAAAAACAGTATTTTTGATACAACGACAAAGTTAATGTTTGTCTGGTGATATTTCAAATCTTATATTTTGAGTTTTTACAAAAAGTATAAAATCAGAAATCTAAAATCTAAAATCTAAAATTTCTCATGCCCTTATCAATTATCAACTCGTTCGCCTCCTGGGTTCTAAAACAAAGAATTCACCAAATAGAACTCTTTCTAAAATATCCTAATGAAGTTCAGGAAGAACTGTTGCACAATTTATTAATGGCATCTGAAAATACCGTTGTAGGAAAACAATATGATTTTGCTTCAATCAGCTCTTATCAAACTTTTGCAGAAAGAGTGCCGATTGCGAGCTATGAGGAATTACAACCTTTGATTGAACGTACACGTCAGGGCGAACAAGGCGTTTTTTGGGAAACTCCTATCAAATGGTTTGCAAAATCAAGCGGAACAACCAATGCGAAAAGCAAATTTATTCCCGTAAGTAACGAAGCTCTCGAAGATTGTCATTATAAAGGAAGTAAAGATTTGCTTTGCCTTTATTTGAATAATAATGAAGATTCTGAATTGTTTTTGGGAAAAAGTCTTCGTTTAGGCGGAAGTTCACAGATTTACGAAAACAACAATACTTATTTTGGAGATTTATCTGCAATATTAATTGAAAACATGCCAATTTGGGCTGAATTTAGCAGTACGCCAAGTAATAAAACTTCGTTGATGAGCGAATGGGAATCTAAAATCGCTGCTATTATAAATGAAACCAAAGTTGAAAATGTGACCAGTTTTGCCGGAGTTCCGTCGTGGATGCTGGTTTTAATGAATAAAGTTTTGGAGAATACCGGTAAGGAAAGTCTATTGGAAATCTGGCCAAATCTTGAGGTTTATTTTCATGGCGGCGTGAGTTTTTCTCCATACAAAGAACAATACAAAAAAATCCTGCCTAGCAAGGATTTTAAATATTACGAAATATACAATGCTTCTGAAGGCTTTTTCGCGATTCAGGATCTAAATAATTCCAACGATTTATTGCTGATGCTGGATTACGGCATTTTCTACGAATTTATTCCGATGGATACTTTTGGGACTTCAAACCAAAAAGTTATTTGTTTGGCCGATGTTGAACTGAATAAAAATTACGCACTCGTTATTACGACCAATTCAGGTTTATGGCGTTATTTAATTGGTGATACAGTTCGTTTTACTTCATTAAATCCGTACCGCATTAGAGTTACAGGAAGAACAAAACATCATATTAATGTTTTTGGCGAAGAATTAATGGTCGAAAATACAGATCAGGCCATTGCCAAAGCCTGTCAGATTACCCAAACCGAAGTTATCGATTATACCGTTGCCCCTATTTTTATGCAGGACAAAGAAAAAGGCGCTCACGAATGGATGATCGAATTCAAGAAAAAACCGGCTGATGTGGGACTTTTCCAAAAAGTGCTTGATGAAACTTTACAGACTTTAAATTCTGATTACGAAGCCAAACGCTACAACAATATGACGCTGAATCCTTTGGTGATTAATGTAGCACGTGAAAACTTATTCTACGATTGGCTTAAAGAAAGAGACAAACTTGGAGGGCAACATAAAATTCCGAGACTTTCGAATGAGAGAGATTATCTGGAGCAGTTGAAAGAGATGTGCGTGCTTAAACACTAATTTCATGAATTTTCACGAATTATTGAACTCGCTTGTCTTTGCGAGGAACGAAGCAATCTCACTATTATTAACATTAGTTGATTTAGCAAGTGAGATTGCTTCGTTCCTCGCAAGGACACAAAGATCGATTACATCATATCGATATAACGGTCGTGATATCCTAAAAGATATAAAACACCATCAAGACCTAAACTTGAAATTGAATTTGAGGCGCTTTCTTTTACTTTTGGTTTGGCGTGAAAAGCGATTCCAAGACCTGCTAAATTGATCATTGGTAAATCGTTTGCTCCATCTCCTACTGCAATTGTTTGGTTGATATGAATTCCTTCTTTAGCTGCAATCGCTGTCAGGTATTCGGCTTTTTTTAAACCGTCTACAATATCACCTATATATTTTCCGGTTAATTTTCCGTCTTTTATTTCTAATTGATTGGCGTGAACGTAATCAATGCCTAATTCTTTTTGCAGGTATTCTCCGAAATAAGTGAATCCTCCGGATAAAATTGCGGTTTTGTAACCGTAATATTTTAAGGCTTTCATTAAACGGTGTGCTCCTTTTGTTATTGGCAGATTCTCGGCTACTTTTTGCAAAACGTCTTCACTTAAACCTTCTAACAAAGCCATTCGTTGTTTGAAACTTTCGTTAAAATCGATTTCTCCATTCATCGCAGATTCTGTGATCGCTTTTACTTGTGCGCCCACTCCGTTTAGTTCTGCCAATTCGTCTATAACTTCAGCCTGGATTAAAGTCGAATCCATATCAAAACAAACCAAACGGCGGTTTCTTCTGTAAATATTATCTTCCTGAAAAGAAATATCGACATCTAAAGTTCTTGAAATGGCCATAAAATTGGCTGTCATTTCAATCTTGTTTACTATTTCGCCGGTTACAGATAATTGTATGCAGGAACGCGGATATTCTTCTTTTTCAACAACAGAAGTTCTTCCAGTTAATCTTATAATGGAATCAATATTTAAATTTTGATCTGATAATATTTTGGTAACCGCTGCAAGTTGTGTAGCAGTTAGTTTTTCGCCCAAAACATTTATAATGTAGCGTTGTTTGGATTGAGATTTAACCCAGGTTTCGTAATCATCTACAGAAATAGGAATGAATTTTACCTTAACTTCTAATTCGTAAGCTTTAAAAAGCAAATCTTTAAGCACCGGACCAGAACTTGAGCCTGCTTCTATTTCGAATAAAATTCCTAAAGACAATGTATCGTGAATATCCGCCTGGCCTATGTCAAGGATAATAGCATCGTAAGCAGCTAATACTGATGTTAATCCGGCTGTTACACCCGGTTTGTCATGCCCTGAAACTTTAAGTAAAATAATTTCTTTGTCTTCTGTTGCCATTTTATGCTTATTGATTTTCGAAGCGACAAAAATCGGCAATCTATTTATGATAAAAAAGTATATTCTTTGTTTTTTTGTAGAGAAAAAACACAAATCAATAGGTAAGTTTTAAGTAATTTAACATTTAACAAAAGTTAATTGCAATGTTTTTTCCGCCACGAATTCAAGAATCATTTTTAGAATTTTATTTGAATAAAATCTCACGAATTCGTGGCGGAAAAACTACTTATTTATTTGGTTCGTTTACATCGAAATTTACCATCCAGCCTATGCCGAATTTATCTGTGAACATTCCGAAATAAGAACCCCAGAAAGTATTATCCATAGGCATAAAAACGTTTCCGCCTGCTGAAAGTCCGTTGAAGATTCTGTCTGCTTCTTCTTGGCTTTCTACATTGATTGAAACTGAAAAGTTTCCTCCAAATGTTACATCTCCTGATTGTTCGTTACTGTCGCTTCCCATTAAAATGGTATTTCCAATTGGCAAAGAAACGTGCATTATTCTGTTAGCATCTTTTTCTGAAAATTCTGCACAGCCTCCGTCTTCGGCAGCCGGCATATCTTTAAATTTTCCGATATACGGAAATTCACCTCCAAAAACTGATTTATAAAATAGAAATGCTTCTTCACAATTTCCATTAAATATTAAATAAGGGTTTACTGATGTTGCCATGATATTTTTGTTTTTTTTTGTTATTATAATCTATTTTCTTTGTTCTATTTTCTTTGTTCTATTTTTCAGAAAGCTCTTTTACTGTTTCTAATCCTTTCGGAAAAGCTTCTTTAAAATAATCGATATATTTTTCTACTACGTCAACCTGAGCTACCAAATCTGTAAATTCGTCATCTTGCGTTAAACGATACGTTTCCATTGCGCCGGTCCATTTTTTAGTTTCTTCATCAATAGGTAATTCTTTAAAGTCTTTAATTTCTCCTATATGTTTGAAAGCCATATATTCATTTGGAATTTTCTTTTCGATAATACTATTCATTCCTTCTCCGTTTGGAGACATAAAATGAATTTTATCACCTTCTTTCCAATCACTTACTGCATACGAGCCTTCGCAAAAAGCTCCTGTCCATTTTTTATAGGTTTCTTCGTTCCATAAAACAGCCCAAACGGTTTCTACCGGAGCTTTAATTCTGATTTTAAATTCTAATGTTTCCATATCTAATTTATTTAGGCATTTTACTAAAATCCATATATAAGATATTCCAGCGGTGACCATCTAAATCTGCAAAAGCACTGCCATACATCCAGCCTTGGCTTTCTGCAGGCTTGCTAAAAACGGTTCCACCGGCTTCTTTTACTTTTTCTGTGAATTCATCAACTTCTTCTTTGCTTTCTGCGTCAATCGAAATCAAAACTTCTGAACTTGATTTTGTATCTGTCAGCTTATTTTGAGAAAAACTGGCAAACAAAGATTCTTCAAAAAGCATTACTGCAAATTTCCCTTCGCCTACAATCATACAGGTTGAGCTTGACGTATCGTGTTTTTCATTAAAAGAGAAACCTATTTTTGAGAAAAAAGCTTTTGATTTTGCCACCTCTTTTACCGGCAAATTCAGCCAAATTTGTTTCGCCATCTTTTTGTTTTTTTATTAAATGTTTTTGCCACAAAGTCACGAAGTCACAAAGTTTTTTTTTCATATGTTAAAACTTTGAACCTTTGCCTCTTTGAACCTTTGAACCTAATTAGTTTCTACATAACTTTTAAAATTATCTAAAATTGCCTGCCAGCCGCCACGTTGCATTTCTTCGGGATTTTGTGTTTCGGGATCAAAACTTTCCGTTACTTCTACTCCGTTTGAAGTTGATGCAAAATTAATTTCAACCTTTCTTCCATCAGCCATTATATATTCAATGGCTTTATTTTTTTCTACCAAAGTATATTCGCCTTCAAAATCAAAACTCATACTGCCGTCTTTTGCGGCCATCGTCGATTTAAATTTCCCGCCTTCTCTCAAATCATTTTCTGCATAAGGCGTGTGCCAATCCGGTGAGGCAAAACTCCATTTTGTAATGTGTTCAGGTAATGTCCAGAATTCCCAAACTTTGTCTATTGATTCGTTTATTGTACTTTTTACTGTTATCATTATTTTTATAATTTATTAATTGATTTACTCTTTAAAATCTTCAACGTACTTTTTAAAATTTTGAATAATTGCAGTACAAAACTGTTCTTCCATAGCTGCTGAATCTTCTGTTGTGGGCTCAAATGTTTCGGTAAGTTTTACATGGTCACCATTATTTTCAAAGTGAACATTTGCCGTTCTGTTATCAAAAAGTTTGTACTCTATTACTGAAAACTTCTGGACATTTGTATAAACTCCTTCAAAATCAAACCCATCGCTTCCATCTTTAAGAGCCATTGTAAATTTGAATTTCCCGCCTGCTTTCAAATCATTTTCTACATATGGTGTATGCCAGTGTGCAGAAGCATTATTCCAATTCATAATATGTTCTGGCAATGTCCACAGATCCCAAACTTTTTCTATTGGGGCATTTATTGTATTTTGAACTTGTATCATTATTATAGACTTTTAATTTTATACTTCGCTCGGTATTTTACTTTCATCCATACAGAAAACTTCCCAATGATGCCCGTCTATATCCAGGAAAGTGCGTTGGTACATCCACCCATAATCCTTTGTTTCCACATATTCAGTTCCTCCTGATTGAATAGCTTTTTCCATTATTTGATCTACTTTTTCGCGAGTTTCAAAAGATACAGCAATAATAACTTCGCTTGTTGTCTCTGCATTGCAAATTTCTTTATTGGTAAATGTTGCATAAAACTCTTCAACTAAAAGCATTGCATTTATATTTTCGCCAATAATTAAGCAAGTTCCTTTTTCATTTGTAAACATTGGATTGAACGAAAAACCCAACTCTGTAAAAAATGATATTGAACGATTTAAATCTTTTACCGGAAGATTTATGAAAATTTTTGTTGCCATGATATATAAAATTACAAATTATCAAAACAAATTTAAAGTTAAATAACAAGGCTTACATTACAAAAAAAGTCATCTTTAGGGTCATTTAAGACAATTTTTCTATTTTTGTAATAAGCATAAATGAAAATACCATGACTAAGAAAACAGCTTTAATAGTACCTCACTACTATAAATTATTAAGTATAGCAGCCATTTTAGAAGTTTTTGAAACTGCTAATAAATTATACAAAGGTTCTGAAAAGCCTTTTGAAATTATGGTTTTTCAATCGGCAGAACAAATCAAAGAAAAGTTTTTATTTGGTTATGAAGTAAATTCAATCGAAGATTCTGATAAGCTTTTAGACCTTATTTTAATTCCGGCTTTTACTACCGATGATATGAGTGAGATGATCGCAAAGAACAGAAAGTTTATTCCATGGCTGCAAAAACAGCATCAGGCTGGAGCTGAATTGGCCAGTTTTTGTACGGGTGCTTTTTTGTTTGCGGCTTCGGGTTTACTTAACGAAAAACTCGCAACAACACATGTTGATGCCTGTAGTGCTTTTACGAAGGCTTTTCCAATGGTAAAATTAAAATCGGAAGAAACCTTAACGGCCGATGGAAGTTTATATACAAGCGGAGGTTCGACCTCAACTTTTCATTTATTGATTCTTTTGGTTCAGAAATATTGCGGAAATGAAATTGCGGTGCAAATCGCCAAGATTTTCTCTATTGATTTAAACCGATACAAACAAAGCTATTTTAGCACCTTCAGACCCAATCATTTACATAATGACAGTTTGGTTGCGATGTTACAGCAAAAAATAGAAAGCCAATATCATTCTATTGAAAAACTGGAAGAAATAACCAAAGATATTCCAACAAGCGCCAGAAACATGACACGCCGATTTAAACAAGTAACCGGAATTCCGCCAATTGAATATTTACAAAATATACGGGTTGAAAGTTCTAAGAAATATCTGGAACAAACACAGCTTTCAATTTCTGAAATCATCGAAAAAACAGGTTACAACGATCCAAAAGCTTTTAGAAAGGTATTCTATAAAATGGTGGGAATGAAACCAATCGAATATCGTGAGAAGTTTAGGGTTCAGTAATTTTTTTCAGGAGCAGAAAATTTTAAACACGAATTTCACGAATTGAAACTAATTCATTCGTGTAATTAATTTTACAAAATAAATTAACCATTGAAATTTGTGCAAATTCGTGAAATTCGTGTTTGCTTTTATAATTTTAAAAAAAAAACCTGCTCAAATAAATGAACAGGTTTGATATTAATCTTTGTCAAAATTTAAAACTTTGACAGCTGTATTTAGAATTTACGAAGCAATTTCCATTCTCTTCAATAAATTTTTACTTAAAGTATGTTCTGCATAATCTTTATCAATTGTCAAAACTTTATCGTCTGAACTTGGCAATTCGTACATAGCATCTGTTAGAATTGCTTCGCATAATGAACGCAATCCACGAGCCCCTAATTTATATTCTAAAGCTTTATCAACAATAAAATCCAAAGCTTCATCAGTAATACTGAATTCTACTTCGTCCATCATAAACAATTTTTGATATTGTTTGATTAAGGCATTTTTTGGCTGAGTCAGAATGGCACGCAATGTTTCTCTGTCTAAAGGATCCATGTGTGTCAATACTGGCAAACGACCAATAATTTCCGGAATCAAACCAAAATCTTTAATATCTTTTGGAATAATGTATTGCAACAAATTGTCTTTGTCGATATTGTCTACATTTTTGGATGTTGAATATCCAACTGCCTGACGGTTTAAACGTTTAGAAATAATACGTTCTACACCATCAAAAGCACCACCTGCAATAAACAGAATGTTTTGGGTATTTACCTCAACAAATTTCTGGTCCGGGTGTTTACGACCTCCTTTTGGCGGTACGTTTACAACTGTTCCTTCTAATAATTTCAATAATGCCTGTTGAACTCCTTCTCCAGAAACGTCACGTGTTATAGATGGATTATCGCTTTTGCGGGCGATTTTATCAATTTCATCAATAAATACGATTCCTCTTTCTGCTTTGGTTACATCATAATCAGCGGCTTGAAGTAAACGTGTCAAAATACTTTCAACATCTTCACCCACATAACCTGCTTCTGTAAGTACTGTCGCATCTACGATTGCCAAAGGAACATCTAACATTTTTGCGATAGTTTTTGCTACCAATGTTTTTCCTGTTCCGGTTTGACCAACCATAATGATGTTACTTTTTTCAATTTCTACTTCGTCGTCTAATTGCTGTTGCATTAAACGTTTGTAGTGATTGTAAACCGCAACCGACATTACTTTTTTAGTCTGATCCTGTCCAATAACATATTGATCTAAGAAAGCTCTGATCTCTTTTGGTTTCTTTAATATTAAGTCACCAACGAGTTTTGCACTTCCACTTGATTTTAATTCTTCTATTACAATTCCGTGCGCCTGCTCAATACACTTATCACAAATATGTGCATTAATACCTGCAATCAATAAATTGGTTTCTGGCTTTTTTCTTCCACAAAACGAACATTCTAATACTACTTTAGCCATTCTTTTTTTATTACTAAGCTGCAAAGTTACTAAGTTTTTGAGATTTATCACTAAAACCTCAAAAACTTAGCAACCTATTAACTTATTTTTTTGTTTCAAGTTTTTAAAAAAGGTTTCAGGTTTCAAGTTTCAAGTTTGCTTTGTTAACTTGAAAACTGAAACTTGAAACAAATTTTTAACTAGAAAATTATCCTCTTCTCAATACTTCATCAATCATTCCGTATTCTTTTGCTTCGTCAGCTTTCATCCAGTAATCACGCTCACTGTCTTTGTGTACTCTTTCAAAAGATTGTCCTGAATGCTGTGAAATGATTTTGTATAATTCATCTTTCAATTTCAACATTTCACGTAAGTTGATTTCCATATCTGTTGCAACACCTTGTGCTCCTCCAGATGGCTGGTGAATCATAACTCTTGAATGTGGTAGAGCAGAACGTTTTCCTTCAGCTCCTGCACATAATAAAACCGCTCCCATTGAAGCTGCCATACCGGTACAAATTGTTGCTACGTCTGGTTTGATGTATTGCATGGTGTCATAAATTCCCAAACCTGCGTAAACGCTTCCTCCTGGAGAATTTAGATAAATTTGAATATCTTTTGAAGCATCGGCACTTTCTAAAAATAATAATTGCGCCTGAACGATATTTGCGATTTGATCGTCGATACCCGTTCCTAAAAAGATAATTCTGTCCATCATTAATCTTGAAAACACATCTAATTGAGAAACATTCAACTGGCGTTCTTCGATAATGTATGGAGTCATGTTTGTTGGGTTCATTGCCGCTACGATTTTATCGTAGTACATTGCGTTTACTCCCTGGTGCTTTGTAGCAAATTTTTTAAATTCTTTACCGTAGTTCATATTTTATGTGTATAAGTTTTACTTAATTTTTGGTATTATATTTTTATTTCCCACAAAGGTCATACCCTTTTATAAAGAATGTCAATATGTCCTATTTTTTGTTTCAGGTTCCAAGTTTTTTGAAGTTCGAAAACCTAAAACCTGAAACAAAAAAACTTGAAACAAAAAAATAAGCGTCAAGAAAAATCTCTTGACGCTCAAATATAACTATTTTTTATCTTTCGATATCTGTAATAAAATCTTAAATTTTAGAATAAATACAATCGGTTGTACTTCTAACTTTTAACCTTATAACTTTTGACTTTTCAGATAGAATTATTCTCCGTAAGATGCAGCAATAAATTCTTCGTAAGTTACTTCTTTAGTTGTTGGATTTGCTTTTTCTTTAAACACTTCTAACAATTTTTCAGCTACAACTTGCTCAGAAAGTCTTTTCACTTCTTCCTGGTTAGATAAAACTCTAGCCACGATTCCTTGAACTTCTTCGTCAGTTGGATTTGTTTGTCCAAATTGAGCCATTTGTTGTCTGATTGCGTTTGTTGTAAAAGCTTTCAAATCTTCAAATGTAATTTGGATATTGCTTTGAGCCATTGCTTTTCCTTCAATTAATTGAAAACGTAATCCTTTTTCAGATCTTGCGTATTCAACTTCAGCTTCTTCTGCAGAAAGTTTTTTCTCTCCAACAGTTTGCAACCATTTTTTAAGGAATTCTGCAGGTAAATCAAATTTTGTGTTTTCGATTAGGAAATCCTGAACGTCTAACAATAATTTTTGATCTGCTTGTTGTGCAAATTGCGCTTCAGCATCTTCTTTAATTTTAGCTTTTAAATCTTCAAGAGAAGCTACTTTTCCTTCACCAAAAAGTTTATCAAATAACTCCTGGTTTAATTCTGCCAATTCAGCTCCGTTTATAGCTTCGATAGTAAAGTTTACTTCAACATCTAAACCGTGAACATCATCATGAGATACTTTTAAGTAATCCATTAATTGGTGATCATCTTCAAATAAACCTTTTGTGCTTACAGTTACAACATCACCAACTTTTTTACCGATGAATTTATCAGCAGCAGCTTTGTTGAAAGTAGATACAGAAATTGTAGTTGTATTGCTAATACCTTTTTCTTCGTTTGTGAAAGTTCCGGTTAAATCAGAATCAGCATCAACTTTATCTTGTGGAATTGCTTTTCCGAATTGTTTTTGGATACGCTCAACTTGTCCGTCGATTAATTTATCATCAGCTGTAACGATATATTTTACGATATTGTTTTTAGCTTCTAAATCAATTTCAAAGTTTGGCACTAAACCAATTTCGTATTCGAAAGTTAGTTCTTCAGCATCCCAATCAAAGTTTTCATTTTCTTTAGCAAGAGGAGTTCCTAAAAGATTTAATCTTTCAGATTGAACAAAACGCTCTAAAGCCAAATCAACTACTTTTTTAACTTCTTCCTGCTTAATTGCTTTTCCGTATTGTTTTTCAACAAGATCTTTAGGAACTTGTCCTTTTCTAAAACCTTTAACGGTAGCCAAAGGCATTTTTTCGTTTATTCTTTTTGCTACCTGACCTTTGTAATCCATGTGAACAACTGTCATTACAATTGTTTCATTCACAGCGTCTGTTGCTACTCTTTTAATATCCATCTTCTTCTTTAATTTACGTAATAAAATTGGGTTGCAAAATTATAAAATTTTTGCAACCCAGCCAAGTTTTTAACCTATTGTATTTGAAGACGTTTTAAACGTCATTTCTATTTTTATTTTTTATCGTCTCCCAGAATTTTGTAAGTAATAGACTGAAGAATAGACAATATGACACTAAATATTAAGGCTGTCCAAAAAGAATCTACTGCAAAACCTCCAACTATATTGGTACACAATAAAATGATTATCGCATTTATAACCAGTAAAAACAATCCTAAAGTAATCACCGTTACCGGCAAAGTCAGGATAACTAAGATTGGTTTTATAAAAAGATTAAGCAATCCCAAAACCACTGCAACAATTACCGCTGTACCAAAACTTGCTACATGAACGCCTGACAAAAGATTAGCAAGTAGTAAAACTAGGGCTGCAGTAACAAGAAGTCTAAGTAATAATTTCATATTTTTTCTGATTTAAAATTTTAATAAAAGTAATAAAATATTTGCCAAAATGATTACTCTTTTAAAAAGGCAGTTGTTAATTCAAAAAACATTTTAGGGTTTTCGGCATGAAGCCAATGGCCGGCATTTGGAATTGTTTCAACTTTTAAATCCGGAAAATGGGTGCGTATCTGATCAAGATCAGTATCCTGAACATAACCCGAATTTCCGCCGCGGATAAATAATGTTGGTTTTTCGAAAACCAAATCATCTGCCAGAGCTTTTCCAATTGCATCAAGATTATTATTGAAAACTTCGAGATTAAATCGAAATGCCAGTTGTCCCGGTTCTTTCCAATATAAATTCTTTAATAAAAACTGACGCGTTCCAAAATCAGAAACATATTGCGCTACAATTTCCTCAACATCGTTTCGACTTGGTTTTACAGAAAAATCAACTGCATTTAATCCTGCCAAAATATCCTGATGATGTTGTTTGTAAAATTTAGGGCCAATATCTGCCACAATCAATTTATCTACAATTTCAGGATGGGTTGTTGCAAAAAGCATGGCGACTTTCCCCCCCATCGAATGCCCTAAAATATCTGTTTTACTTAATTGATTGGCCTGGCAATATTCGAAAACATCCTGAACCATAGCTTCGTAACTCCATTCATCTGAATGAAAACTGCGTCCGTGATTTCTTAAATCTAAAATATGAACCTGAAATCCGGCTTCTACATATTGCCCCGCAAGTGTTTTCCAATTATCAGACATTCCGAGAAATCCGTGCATGATGATGAAAGGTTTCCCTTCGCCTTCTATTTTTGAGTATAACATTTATATTAATTTTTAGCTTATTACAAAGTTAAAAAACTTATCCAGCAATATAAGCACAATAATTTTGAAGAAATCATTTTATTTAAAAAAACTCTCGAACTTTACGGTTTCCCGTAAACAAAGAACAATTTGAAAGTGTATATTCGCGCCTAGAAATCAAACCCAAAATTTGATTCAATTTATTTAATTAAAACACCAATCCATGATTAAAAAATTCCTTTTATTATCGTTAGTTGCTTCTCAACTTATGATTTCATGTTCTAGTGATGACAGTCCGGAAACTGACCCTGTTGTAATTGACCCTGTTGTGCCTGAGCAAACTTTAGCAGAACAAATTGCTAACATTATCAAACAGCCTTATTCTAAATTGACTCCTACTGAGCAAAAAGTAAAATTAGAGGCAGAAGCTAATGAAATGTTAGTTCAACTAGACAAAACTAAAAAACTAAGTGCAATTGAAACAATTGAAAACTTAAACAGATTATTAGACATTAGTCCTGTTGATATTTTTAACGGAAAAAACGATAATGAAGTAGAAGACATTATCAATGTTGCCGGAGTTTACGGAATTTACACTTGGGATAATGCCGGTAAAGTTTGGGTAAAAACAGCTTCGACTTCAGAATTAAAATTTGTTTTTCCTGCTAAAGAAACTCAAACTACAAATAATGCTACATTCACTAGCAAAAGTGTTTCTTCAGATATTAAAGTTAAAATTGAAGATACTTACGATTGGCAAACTGAAGTAAAAACAAATGATTATGTTTTTTTACCAACTTCAGCAGATGCAACTTTAACAATCGACAATACTGCTGTAGCTTCATTTACACAAACTGCAAAATATTCTAACGGAAAAGAAGTTCCTAATGAGTTTGCGTACAAAATGACTTTAAGTGATGGCTATACTTGGGAAATGAGTGGTGTTAAAGCTACAGAAAACACTTCAAAAGGTGCTCTTACTTACAACGGTAAAAGTTTACTTTCATTTAACTCAGGAAGCACTGCAAGTATTGATGCTTTAATGACTAACGACGAATTAGTACAATATAGAGGTAAAGCAAACGGATTAGTGCAACTTTTAGACAATTTTCTAATTATTGCTGATATGGACTTAGCTACAGCAGCAGCTGACGAAATTGCTTTAGAAAAAACAATGGTATATTCTAATTACGACACTAAAAACCATTATGCAGATGAAAATTCAAACAACCTTAAATATTCTCAAGGTACTGTTGCAAGTTTCAATAAAAATTCAAAGTTAATTTTAGTATCTAAAAAAGACGGAACTAAAATAGCTGATATTGTTCAGCACTCTGAAAAAGCAGACACCTACACATATAATATAAAATGGGTAACTGATGCAACTGCAAGCAATGGAGGTTACTGGGCTTCTGACGACAACTCGACTGTAACTGTTAATTATTATAACGAAGTATATTACTTAAAGTTCGGAGATAATACAGAAGTAGAAATGAGCGCTTATTTCTCAACAGGATTTAGCGGCTTTGAAGCTAAATTTGAAGAATTTATCAAAGCTTTTGAGAACTAATTATTCTTTAAAATTATAACATAAATCCGGTTTGAAACTATTCAAACCGGATTTTTTTGTCATTTATTTATAAAACTTAAAGTCTTTAGTGATAAATTGTAAGTTTTTTATATCAAAAAATGTATATTGCGATTAATTAAGAGTACGAAAAATCTTAAAATTTTTAATTAAATCAAAATCAAATCATGATTAAAAAAATTGTATTATTATCATTAATTGTTCCTCAACTTACGGTTTCATGTTCTAGTGACGACAGTCCGGAAACTATAAAAGATCCCGTAACAGAAGAACCTGTAAAAGACAAAACCCTTGCTGAAGAAATAGCCGAGATACTTAAACAACCTTATTCTAATTTAACTCCAGCAGAGCAAAAGGTAAAACTGGAAGCTGAAGCTAATGAAATATTGGTTCAGTTAGAAAAAACAAAAAACTCTGGCGCTATTGGAGCAATGGAAAATTTAAACAGATTATTAGACGTCGATTTTGTTGATATTTTTAACGGACAAAACAACAATCAGGTAGAAGACATCTTAAATGTTTCTGGTGTTTATGGTATTTATAGTTGGAACAACGCACAAAAAAAATGGCTTAAAACAGATTCAGCAACTGAATTAAAATTTGTTTTCCCTGCTAAAGCATCTCAAACTGAAAACAACGCATCATTTTCTGCAAAAAGTGTTTCTTCTGATATAAAAGTAAAAATTGAAGATAGCTATAGATATTGGATTTATGATGAACAAACTCAACAAGGTGCTTTTATTCCTGCTGTAAATGATCACATCTTTTTACCTACATCTACAGATGCAATTTTAACAATTGACAATGCTCAAGCTGCTACGTTTACACAAACAGCAAGCTATTCTAACGGAAAAGAGGCTCCAGATGACTTTACATATAAAATGATTCTAAATGATGGGTATACCTGGGAAATGAGTGGTAAAAAAGGAATTGAAAGTACCTCAAAAGGTCTTCTTACTTATAACGGGAAAACCATACTTGACTTTAATGCAGGAAGTAATGCAAATATAGATGTATTGATTGAAAATGATACACTTGTTCAATACAGAGGAAAAGCTAATGGATTAATGAATTTAATGGACAATTTTATTATTATTGCAGATATGGATTTGGCGGCCGAAGCAGCCGAGAATGCAACTTTAAAAAGCATAGCTAGCCCTTTGTTTCCAGATCAATACGACGCTAATACCAATTTTAAAGCATACTATACAGCTAGGAATAAATACGAGAAAATCTTATCTGAAAATAAGGCCGCAAATTTCAACAAAAACATGAAGTTAATTTTAGTTTCTAAAAAAGACGGAACTAAAATAGCCGATCTTGTTAAGCATTCAGAAAAATCAGGTGACGATTATGTTTTCAACTTGCCTGTTTGGAATGCTACAAATAATTATTGGGAATACAGTAGTAACGGAGAATCGTTTTCTCAACCATACCTTAACGAAGTGTTATATTTAAAATTTAGCGATAATACTGAGGTTGAATTTAGCGCATATTTCTCAACACTATATGATAAATTTCAAACTCAATTTGGAGATTTTATTAAATCTTTTGGAAAAAAATAGTTTTTTAAATTTTAATTTAAAAAACCGGTTTGAAATTATTTCAAACCGGTTTTATTTTTTTGGAGGTGTTTTAACAATTAAAGTACTTTGACCATATCCTGCCCAAATACCAAGACCGCCTTTTATATTCGATTTCAAACTTGTATTCGACGGATAAATTGGATTTTTACTGTTAACAATTTCATTTTGCCAGCTGTTCCAGAAATCCAAAGTGTCTTTGTTTTGCGTTCTTAATTTCACATAAATTAAATCTCCATCAGCAAAATAAGGGGTGAATTTTGTTTTAGGAAAAAGTAAAATTCCTCTGTTTACCTGTATAGAAACATTTGCTGACGTGAAATTTTTATCATCCAGATTTCCATAAAATGCAGGAACAAAAATAGGTTCTTCGGCATCAATTTTTGTTGCAACCTGATAATAATTTTTATCTTCTAAAGGATCATCAAATTTCACAAAAACATAACCTGTTGTATCTGTAGCATTCTTTTTTACATACTCTGCACTTTTGATCGCAACAGTTTTAGGAATTGTTGTTACGGCTTCGATAACGCGGCTTAAATATTCTATTTTTAGCGAATACTCTTTTCCAGCTTCCCCTTTTAAAGTTGTTCCGTAGTATACAAAAGGCGGAACTCTGTTTTTGTCATTTTTTACTCGTAAAACTTCTGAAGTCTGACCATCAGAAATTGTGATTTTTGCTGATCGAATAACATGATTTAAAACATTTGTAGAGTCAATTACATCTGTAACGGGAATACTGCTAGAAAGCAAAACCTGAGCATAATCACCCTCTTCTATCCAGCCTTCTACAACAATTTTAGACTCGATACTTTGTTCGCTAAAATCGTCTTTAGAGCAGCTCATTATTACTAAAGTAAAAAGAAATAATAAATATTTTTTCATCTTTTAAAATTTAAATCTCCAGCTTATTGAAGGCAATATTCGATACAACACTTTTTTATCCTGTTTTACAACCACACTACTTTTATCATCAGCAACTTTAACATCCAAAACAACATAAATTGGATTATCAATATTAAAAGTATTATAGATTGAAAAGTTCAGGGCACTTTCTTTTTTATTTGTTTTAAAAAAGAAATAGTTTGCCGAAAGATCGGTACGAATATAATTTGGCATTTGCGCATTATTATATTCTGAATACTCTTTGACAGGATTATTATTGATAAAATACCAGGAAGTTGGCATTGTAAATCGATTTCCGGAACTGAATATTTGGGTAACACCAAAACTCCACTTTGAATTTAAATCGTACATTCCAACTAAAGAGAGATTATGACGTCTGTCATATTTGGCAAAATACGTCTTTCCATTATTGAGTTCATCAAAATTTCTATCAGACCAGCTTAACGTATAACTTAACCAGCCGGTAAATTTCCCGTTATTTTTTCGCAGCATAAATTCGAGACCGTACGTTTTTCCCTTACCCACCAATAAATCATTTTTTAGAGTCGTAGTTTCATTAAACTGAGTTATACCATAAGGATATTCCAGTAAATCTTTCATGGAGCGATAAAATCCTCCAAAAGAAGAAACCAAATTCTTTGAAATGTTTTGATTTGAACCAATTGCAAACTCATCTGAAGATTGCGGTTTAATTCCGTCTGAACTGGCAATCCAGAAATCTGTCGGAATTCCAACACTTGAAGTGGTAATCAAACTCAAATATTGATATTGTTTGTTATAAGATCCGTAAAAGGAAAATTTTTCATTTGCAACGTAATTCAACAGTACCCGAGGCTGAAAATGCAAATACGAACTTTGTGATCGTGACGTATAATAATTTATCCTCAAGCCCAGTTCTGCGTTTAATTTGTCTGTTAGTTTTGGTTTGATGGTAGTAAAAATCGCTGCTTCATTGGCAGTAATCATACTATTTTGAGATGCATTGTTTGAACCGCTAAAGTTTTCAACATTCACTTTTTGAGGCTGCAAATCATGATAAACATATTGCAATCCAGACTCGACAGGAATGTCTTTTATCCAAAAACGAAATGAATTTGTAAAACCAAAATCTTTCACAGACGAAGAAACTCCAAACTGAATTGTTGCTTGTTCCATACTCAAATCATTAGAATATTGGCTAAAATAAACAGCATTTGACATGCTTATTTTTGAAGAAAATGCTGTGGTTACAGAAGGAGAAACTGTAAAATTACTCCATTTCAGACTGGTTTTTAAAGATAAATTATCATCATTAATTTTTAATTTATCACCACTAACAAAAGCATCAACAGCAAATAGATTGTTTTTAGAAATCTGAGATACAAAAGTGATATTCCCGTCTGAAAATCCATACTTCATATTCTGAACATCATTATTTTCGGATGAAGAATTTATCAATGGCGCAATAATTTCATCGATATACGTTTTTCTACCAGATAGATAAAGACCTGTCTTTTCACTAATTGGCAAAGCCAAAGTTAATTGTGAAGCCAAAATCCCAACATTCCCCTGAATGGAAAATTCAGTAGGTATTTTTTTGTTCGGAATTAAAAGTGTCGTCGAACTTAATCGTCCTCCGTACTTTGCATTCGAACTTGACTTGTCAAATTCTACCTCCTTAATATGATCAGCATTGTAAAAAGGAAAAATACCTAACAAATGTGACATTCCATAAACCGGAGTTCCATTATATAATATTGCATTATGTCCCGGATCACCACCTCTTACGTATAAATATCCATTAGCATCGCCAGAATTTTGAACTCCGGGTGTTAATTGCAAAATCTTTATAATATCGGTTGTTCCTAAAACGGTTGGTAACGAAGACAATTCTTTTAAATTGAAAGATAATTTTCCTCCTGATAAAGTTGAAATACCATTTTTTTTATCATTCTCTATAATCACTTCTTTTAAAAGAGAAATATCTTTTTCTAAAACAATTGAAATTATGGTATCTTTTACAAGATCAATATTGAGGGTTTTATTGAGATAACCCAATTGATTAATTGAAATTGTGATTTTTCCTAAAGAAATATCTTTTGAAAAATTACCAAGTGTATCACTTAGTACAGAATACTTTTGATTATTTGTATCGAAAGAAATACCGGCACCAATTAAATTTTCATTTTCAGAAGATTTTACATTTCCTTTTATATTGGCTTGGGATTGCGCAAATAAACCGGAAAAACACAATAAACAAAAAATAATAATTGATTTCGACACTAGCTTTTTATATGAAAAGTGCGAAAGTAAACAATTATAACCCAATTACATCAGGTTATAATTGTTTTAATTTTTAAACTTATTTCAATTTATTTAAGTACATATTCACAACATTATCCAAACCAAGATAAAGTGCTTCAGAAATTAAGGCATGCCCAATAGAAACCTCTAATAAACCGGGAATGTTTTGTTTGAAAAACTGAATGTTATCTAAACTTAAATCATGTCCTGCATTAATTCCCAAACCTAATTCGTTTGCCAATTCTGCAGCTTTTACATAAGGATCAATTCCGTTTTTATTTCCTAAACTATATTGATGTGCAAATGCTTCGGTGTATAATTCAATCCTGTCTGTTCCTGTTTTTTTTGCTCCTTCAATCATTTCATTAATAGGATCAACAAAAATCGAAGTTCTGATTCCGTTACGTTGAAATTCCTGAATAACTTCCGTTAAGTATTCCTGATTTTTTATTGTATCCCAGCCTGCGGAAGAAGTTATAGCCCCAATCGCATCGGGAACCAAGGTAACCTGAGTGGGTTTGCATTCTAAAACCAAATCAATAAAATTATGCTGCGGATTTCCTTCAATATTATATTCGGTATAAACAATTGGTTTTAAATCCCGCGCATCCTGATAACGAATATGACGCTCATCCGGACGTGGATGAATGGTAATTCCCTGACCTCCAAAATTCTGAATATCGGCAGCTACTTTTAGTAAATCAGGAACATTTCCGCCTCTTGCATTACGTAAGGTTGCAATTTTATTGATATTTACACTTAACTTTGTCATATAAATAGATAATTAATTCTAGTAACACTATATTTGTTACGACAAAAATACAAAGTAAAACGTAGCAGTTTTTGCTATTTTTTGATTATTTTGCATCAAATATCTTCAATTGATTTATGACAGAAATTACAAACTATATCACAAACGATTTTCGAGCAATTGATAGCCAGGAAACGATCGCATCGGTTCAGGACTTTTTTGCTGACTTGAATTTTTCTCATTTTCCAATTTTGGAAAACGGTATTTTCATTGGGAGTATTGCTTCTGACGATGTTGAAACTTTTGACACTGACAAAAAAGCAATTGATTACAAATATACTTTAGAACGATTTTTTGCCAGAAAATCAATGATGTGGCTAGATGTTTTAGAAGTATTTGCAAAAAATCATACTAATACTGTTCCGGTTATTGATGAAAATAATATCTATGTAGGTTATTATGAAATGGAAGACATCATGAAGTTTTTTCAGGAAACTCCATTTTTGAAAGAACAAGGCGGTATCATTATTGTTCAAAAAGGACTTTTGGATTATTCTATGGGTCAGGTGGCACAAATAGTTGAAAGCAATAATGGAAAAATTTTAGGTTGTTTTGTTTCTGAAGCTGATTTGGAAAATGTTCAGATTACAGTAAAAATTGGTGTGGGACCAATGAATGAAATTATTCAGACATTTAGACGATATAATTACGAAATCATTTCAGAACATCAGGAAGACGCCTATATAAATAGTTTAAAAGAACGTTCTGATTATTTAGACAAATACCTTAATATATAATTTGTTTGTTGAATCGGTTAATTGTTTAATCGTTTTAACGAAAAGAAATAACGATTAAACAGTTAAACAAAAAATCGATTAAACAACAAGATGAAAGTAGCCATTTACGGACAATATTACCAAAACAGTACTGAGCCTATTATTAAAGATATTTTTTTGTTTTTCAATACCAATAATGTTGAAATGGTAATAGAGGAGAACTTTCTAAAAATGCTTCATGAAAAGGAACTCGTAAAAAAAGAATATAAAACTTTTTCATCAAGTAATTCCTTAGATAATAGTTTTGAAATGTTGATAAGTATTGGTGGCGACGGAACTATATTAAGAGCCGCTACTTTAGTCCGTAATTCCGGTGTTCCAATTTTGGGAATCAATGCAGGAAGACTTGGTTTTTTGGCTACAGTACAAAAAGAAAATATTGACAGTTTTTTGCAGTTTGTGATTGATAAAAATTACACTACTTCTGAAAGAACTTTACTAAGCATAACCTGCGATCCAAAAAATGATGCTATAGAAGAAGATTTAAATTTTGCTATGAATGAAGTTACAGTGAGCAGAAAAGACACAACTTCGATGATTACCGTTGAAACTTATTTGAACAATGAATATTTAAATTCATATTGGGCAGATGGTTTGATTATTTCGACGCCAACGGGTTCAACCGGATATTCTCTAAGTTGTGGCGGACCATTGCTTACACCAGAGGTAAAAAGTTTAGTAATTACGCCTATCGCACCTCATAATTTAACCGCCAGACCACTTGTTATTCCTGACGATACCGAAATTAAGTTACGTGTATCGGGAAGAGAAGATCAATATTTAGTTTCATTAGATTCCAGAATTGCTTCTGTAAAAAACGAATCTGTTTTAACAATCAAAAAAACAGATTTTAAAATAAAAATGGTTGAAATTCCCGGTGAAACTTTCTTAAAAACCTTAAGAAATAAGCTGCTTTGGGGAGAAGACAAGAGGAATTAAGCCTTTTTCTCACACGCCACTATACGATAATACCACTTTTTCTCGTTCTGCATGTATCGAATCCTCATTAAATGTCTCAAAATCATATTGCAAATTGAAAAAAAAGCACATTTAACTAAAGCGACGTTGATTCGTATCGATAATTATTATATTTGCACGCAATTCTGAATTAAATGAAGAAAATTTTTAATTTATTGTTATGTTTTTTCCCCCTAATTACACTAAATGCTCAAATTAATGAGATTGGTGTTTTTCTTGGTGGAAGTAACTTTGTAGGTGATGTTGGTAAAACAACTTATATCGCTCCTGAAAAGTTAGCTTTTGGTGTTTTGTATAAATGGAATAAAAGTCCAAGACATTCTTACCGTTTTTCATATACACAATCTACTGTTACAGGAAATGATCGTGAATCCGAAGAAACGGGACGAAGCAATCGAGGTTACAGATTTGAAAACAATATTAAGGAACTTTCGGCCGGTTTAGAATTTAATTTTTTCGATTTTAATCTACATGATTATCATCCAAAAATTACTCCTTATATATATTCAGGATTAAGTTACTTTATGTATGATGAATTATATATTTCGGGAGGTCAAACTAGAAAAGATAAAAATTCAAGTTCAATTGCTATTCCTATAACGTTAGGAATCAAGTCAAATGTATCTCCTAATTTTGTTTTAGGCCTTGAAGTTGGAGCCCGCTATACCTTTACAGACGATATTGACGGAAGTAATCCTGGTAATAATGCCTTATCATCTTTACGATTTGGAAATTTAAATAATAACGATTGGTATGTCTTTTCAGGTGTTACTTTAACTTATACCTTTGGACAAAAACCTTGCTATTGCGCAGAATAATAAAATGAACCTAATAGACTCTATAGACAAAACAAACTTACCTAAACATCTGGCCATAATTATGGACGGGAATGGTCGCTGGGCAAAACAACAAGGGTTCTTAAGAGCTTTTGGTCACGAAAATGGTACAAAGTCAGTAAAAAAAACAATTACTACCTGTGCAAAATTGGGCATTGAGTATCTAACGCTCTATGCTTTCTCCACAGAAAACTGGAATCGCCCGAAATTAGAAGTTGAAGCTTTAATGAAAATACTAATCAATTCATTAAAAAAAGAACTAGGTACTTTACAAGAAAATAATATCAGACTTAATGCTATTGGAAATCTTGATAAATTACCAAAAACTGCTCAAAAAGAACTTCAGGACGTTATTGATAAAACAAAAAATAATACGCGCCTAACGCTAACATTGGCTTTAAGTTACGGATCACGAGAAGAATTGGTAAATGCCGTTAGAATCATCAGTGATAAAGTTAAAAATAATATAATTTCAATAGACACTATTGACGATTCAATTATAAATGAGCATCTTTACACGCAAAATTTACCTGACGTAGATTTATTAATACGAACAAGTGGAGAACATAGAATAAGTAATTTTTTGCTGTGGCAGATTGCCTACGCAGAACTATATTTTACTAATGTCTTGTGGCCAGACTTTAAAGATCAAGATTTATATGAGGCTATTATTAGTTATCAAAAAAGAGAACGTAGATTTGGAAAAACCAGTGAACAAATTAAATAATTTTTTAGTGTTACAAAAAAGAATACAAATAGTCCTTACCCTACTTCTTTTGGGTAGTTTTTCACAAATAAAAGCACAAGAAAGAGTTCCTTTTGATCAGGGAAAAAAATACATTCTTGCTAAAGTTTCTGTTGTTGGTAAAATAAGCTTCAATGAACAAACCGTTGTTACCTTTTCAGGTCTTCAAAAAGGACAGGAAATAGCCGTTCCCGGTGAAGAAATCAGTGGTGCAATCAAAAAATTGGGCAAACTTGGGCTTTTTGATGAAATTGCTTTCTACGTAAATAAAATTGATAATGATAGCATTTATCTTGACTTAAATATTGTTGAACTTCCTAAACTAAACGAGGTAAAATTTGTTGGTATCAAGAAAAGTAAAGTCGAAGGATTAATTAAGGATAACAATTTAACCAAAAATAAAATTGTAAACGAAAACTTAATTACAACAACCAAAAATTATATTGAAAATAAATATAAAAAAGAAGGTTATTATAATACCAAAGTTACTATTACAAATACACCTGCTGACACCACCGGTGGAAATCAGGTCAATATGCTTGTTCGCGTAGACAAAGGCGATAAAGTAAAAATTAGTAAAATTGACTTCATTGGTAATGAAAAACTTACTGATAATCAGTTAAGAGCAGCGATGAAGGATACTAAACAAAAAAACTTTTTACGTATTCTAAAAAAGTCAAAATTTATTCCTGAAAAATACAAAGCCGATTTAGAAAAGGTTGTTGCTACTTATAAAGAAAAAGGATATCGTGATGCCCGTATTATTTATGATTCTGTAACCTATAATAAGGAGAAGAATATGTTGGCTATAAAAATCAATATGGAGGAAGGAAATAAATATTACTTCGGAAATATTAAATTTTTAGGAAACACAGTATACTCAGATCAACTTTTGAACCGTTATTTAGGAATTAAAAAAGGTGAAACATATAATGGAGTTTTACTAGAAAAAAGAATTGCTGATAAAACAAAACCTGATGCAGAAGACATTACAAACTTATACCAAAACAATGGTTATTTGTTTTCTAACATCAATGCTGTAGAGGTAAGAACAGTTAATGACACTATCGATTTTGAAATTAGAGTTACCGAAGGTCCTATCGCTTATTTTAATAAAATATCAGTTGTAGGAAATGACAAAACAAACGATCATGTTATTTACCGTGAATTAAGAACTAAACCTGGAGAAAAATATAGTAAAGAACAATTAGTTAGAACTATTCGTGAAATTGGGCAATTAGGATTCTTTGATCCTGAAGCTATTGATCCAAAATTCAAAAATGTTGATGCCGGTGCAGGAACAGTTGATATTGAATATCATGTAGTAGAAAAAGGATCCAGCCAGGTCGAACTTCAGGGTGGTTACGGTGGAGGTGGCTTCATTGGAACTTTAGGGCTTTCATTCAATAACTTCTCGGTAAGAAATATTTTTAAGAAAGAAGCTTATAAGCCTTTACCAATGGGAGATGGTCAAAAAGTATCTCTTCGTTTACAAGGAAGTACCTATTTCCAAACGTATAGTTTATCATTTTCTGAACCATGGTTTGGAGGAAAAAAACCAGTACAATTTAGCTCATCTATTTCTTATAGTACGCAATTTCTTAATAATTATATTACCAGAGATGTTGATAAGAGCAAAAGTTTTAATATTTTTACAGTCCAGGTTGGACTTGCTAAAAGGCTGACAGTGCCGGATGATTATTTTGTATTATCACAATCTATCAGTTATCAGCATTATGATTTAAATAACTATAATACAGGTTTATTTACCTTTGGTAACGGAGCGTCAAGAAACTTAGCTTATACGATCGGAATTTCAAGAAGTAATAAAGGGGTTAACCCGATATTCCCAACTTATGGTTCTGAGTTTAGTATCTCTGCAAAAGTGACACCTCCATATTCATTATTTAATGGAATTAACTATTCAGATTTACAAAATCAAAAGGAATATAAAACGAAATATACAGGAACAGAAGTAATTTCAGGTGCAGATGGACAGCCAATTAGTCCTGGAGATTATACAAAAACTGAAACAGTAAACGGAACATCCGGTACTGTAGGGGTAGGATCTGATTATGGAAGCGCTGATACTGATGTTGGAAAGGTTGACCAAAAGAAATACAACTGGTTAGAATACTATAAAGTTAAATTTAAAGCAGACTGGTATACTAAAGTATATGGTAAATTAGTTTTAAGAACATTAACCGAATTTGGTTTCTTAGGAGCATATGATCAGTCAAGAGGTGTTGTACCTTTCGAACGTTTTTATTTAGGAGGAGACGGAATGGCTAACTATTCTATGGATGGTAGAGAAACTATTCAGTTAAGAGGTTACCCAAATAACTCATTAACGCCGGTGAACGCAGCCGGAGATCAAATTGGAGCAACTATTTATAATAAATTCTCAATGGAGTTACGTTATCCAATTACGTTAAAAGCATCAGCATCTATTTATGCTTTGACCTTTTTGGAAGCAGGATCATCATATCCAACTTTTAAAGATTATAACCCATTTGATTTAAATCGTTCTGCTGGTGTTGGTTTACGTGTATTTATGCCTGCATTTGGATTATTAGGTATTGATTTTGGTTATGGATTTGACGCTCTGCCAGGATCTGTTACAAATAAAGCAAATGGATGGGAAACACACTTTATCATTGGACAACAATTTTAGTGTAGTTTTTAGTACAAATTTTATTACATTTGGCTAAAAATTTCAAAATAAAGTAATGTTATGAGAAAACAATTTTTATTTATATTTTTAGCCTTGGTTGTAGCTTTTACAAGTCAAGCGCAGACAAGGACGACTAGGATTGGCTACATCGACATGGAATATATTTTAGAAAATGTTTCCGATTATAAGGAAGCAAAAGCCCAATTGGAGCTAAAAGCTCAAAAATGGAAGCAAGAAATAGAAACCAAAAAACTGGAAATCAACAAACTCAAAGAAAATCTTAAAGCCGAAAAAGCTTTACTTACTAAGGAGCTTATTGATGAAAGAGAAAGTGAAATTAAATTTCAGGAAGATGAAATGATGGATTATCAGCAAAAGCAATTTGGTGCTGATGGAAATTTAATTCGACATAAGGCAGCCTTAGCAAAACCTATACAAGATCAGGTTTTTACAGCTGTTCAGGATATTGCAGAAGCTAAAAACTATGATTTTGTTTTTGACAAGTCATCGGATTTAACAATGCTTTTTAGCAATAAAAGATTTGATATTAGTGATCAGGTTATACGTGTACTAAACAGAACTGATAAGCGAGAGCAATTGAATAAAAAACAGTTGAAAGAGCAAGAAGTTAAAGAAAGCCGTGAAAATGCTATTGATGAAAATCCTGAAATGGCAGAAAGACAAAAGGTATTAGATGAAAGAAAGGCGGCAAGAGAAAAATTGATCGAAGACAGAAGGCTGGAACAAGAAGCTAAGAAAAAAGAATATGAAGACAGAAGAAAAGCGATCTTAGCAGAAAGAGAAGCCAAAAAAAATGGCACGGTTTCTGAACCAGCTAAAACAGAAGAAACAAAAACTGATGCTACAGCAAAACCTTCTTCAACAACAACCGAGCCCGCAGCTACAACAACGGCACCAACAAATACTGCCACTGACGCAGCAGCAGCGAAGGCCGAAGAAAGACAGAAGATTTATGAACAGCGAAAAAAAGAGTTAGAAGAAAGAAAGAAGAAAATTTTAGAAGAACGAGAAGCGGCTAAAAAAGCAAAAGAAGCCGAAACACAGAAAACAAATACGACCAATAATTAATTAATATTTTTTTAAAAATGATGAAACAAATCAAAACTTTACTAATTGCTGCGATACTAGTTTTAGGAGCAAGTAACACAATGAATGCACAAGCTAAGGTAGCTCATGTTGATGTTAGCGAGATTATGTCGAAAATGCCTGCAATGCTTGATGCTCAAAATCAACTACAAAAATTAAGTGGTACATACGATACTGAATACAAAAAAATGGTTGATGAATATCAAGTAAAAATCAAAAAGTATGAGGCTGAAGCTGCTACTGTAACTGAAGCTGTAAACGGTGAGCGTTCTAAAGAAGTTCAAGACATGCAAAAAAGAATTGTTGACTATAGAGACAATGCACAAAAAGAACTACAACAAAAAGAAACTGACATCGTAAAACCATTAATGGAAAAAGTAAGAGCTTCTATCCAAAAAGTTGGAAAAGCTAAAGGTTTCCAATATGTATTAGATGGTTCTACTCTTTTATTAGCTGACGGTCCAAACATTACTGCTGACGTTAAAAAAGATTTAGGATTCTAAGAAATAATCTTATTATTAAAAATGGCTCAACTTAAAAAGTTGAGCCATTTTTTTTGCTTCTATAATTTTATTTTTACTCCTCCGTTAATGGTAAAACCTTCTGTATGCACCCATATATCATCAAAAGTTGGTGCATTGTGCGGATCATTTACAACTCTTTTATAGTTACTTTGTTTAGTATCTGTAAAGTTCTCAAAGTTGATAAAGAAAGCAAAATTCTTCCATAATGTTTTTTCAACCATAAATCCAAATTCCCAATAAGTAGGAGTTTGCATACCATTGTATAAAAATTGCTCATCTGTAAAATATCCTTCCAATCCCATTTTAAAATTATTTTCTTTCTCGTAAATCAAGGCCAGATTAACTTTATTTTTAGGCATTAACGGTAAAACCTGGTTTGCTGTCAGATACTTCGCTTTTGCATCGGTAAAAGTATAGCCAACAAAAAGTTTAAAATCATCTTTATAAATAAACTTTAAATTTGTTTCAAAACCCTGACTTAAAACAGGATCTGAGGCATTTACAAAGTAAGATCCATCAAATTCATTTTGCAAAACCAACGGTTTGTTTATTTGAGTGATAAAAAACATCTGATTAACTGAGAATTTTAAATCAGAAAAAATATTAGCTTTATAATTTACATCTGCTGTACCACCAATACTTTTTTCGGAAGTTACATTTTGTAAAGCCTGCACATTTTGATATTGCATGGTTTCCGTTTGTTCTGTAAAAACAGTTGGGATTTTATATCCTAAACCTCCACCTACTCTACTACTCCATTGCGAATTTATCCTGAACAAGGCAGAAATTTTTGGCAAGAAGAAAGTTTGATTTTTAGAGAAATTTACATTCGAATAAGAAACGTTATCTACTCGCAAACCATTTTCTAATTTTATTGCCTCAGAAACATCCCAGGTATGCTGAATATACAATCCGGTAGTAAAAGATTTTGCGTTTAAAGCACCTGAGTTTCTTTGTTCAAATTTATCATAAACCAAATTTGCACCGCTTATAAGCGAATATTTCTCTCTGTTTATAATATAAGAAGCATCCGTAAATGCATTTGTATTTAAACCCGAAAATTCATAATCCGGAATATTAATCTTTCTGTCAAAAAAACTAAGACTCTGTTTTAATTTGAAACTATTCTGATTTTCAAATTTTTTATCTAATTCAAAAGTAGTGGTATTTCGCATTGTTTTATTTTTCTCAAAATAAACATGGTAAGCATCTGCTTTTCCATCAATAACATGCATATCCCCACCTTTCATATTTGTATTAGTAAAACTATTACCAAGCATAAAACTTAAACTCTCTGAAGGATAATAAAATAAACGCGGATTAATCGTGAAATTATGTGATTTTGGCGTCTCTGAAAAATCATCATCGTCTACATCATATGCTTTTTGAAAATTAACCAATCCCAGAATAGCGTAACCAAATTTTCCTTTTCTCTTTGATGCATAAGCTCCAATATTAGTCTGGCCAATATTCGACTGATTCAAGATGAAATTATATTCTCCTTTTTCTTTCGGTGTTTTCGAAATAAAATTAATAACACCTGCAATTGCTCCACCTCCATATAGAGTTGACGAAGGCCCTTTTATGACCTCAACCTGTTGCAAATCTAAAGGCGGAATTTCGAGAATACTTAAACCACTGGCAAAATTACCAAAGTTAGCATAACCATCTTTTAATAATTGTGTATAACGACCATCAAGTCCCTGAACACGTATACTTGCATTACCACTTGTTGCAGAAGTTTGCTGTACCTGTAAACCGGTACTTTCGTGCAAAACCATGCTTACATTAGCGGGTTTCATATTAGCCTTTTCATCGAGCTCTTCGGCATCAATAGATTCGATACGTGTAGGAGTGTTTTTTATTGTTCTGCTGGTACGTGTCGATTGCACGATTACCTCATCAAGTTCTTCTTCATCTGCTGGAAATAATTCGACAGTTATAACTTCTCCATTTTGTTTTGGAAAAATTACATTCATAGAGAAATCTTCGTAACCTAATAAATTAAAAATGATTTTTTGTTCTCCATTTTCAATAGAATTCAATTCTAAAACGCCAGTATTGTCTGTTATTCCAGAAATATTAGTTTGCTGAACCTGAACAGAAACTCCAATTAAATTTTCCTGAGTTTTGTTATCTTTCACGATAACTTTTAAAGAGTTTTGACTATAGGCAAACGAACACGCAAGCAAAGCCAAAATCATACTATATTTTGTCATTTGATTTTTAAATTAAATAAATACTAACATAACCCGAAGCAAAACAACGGACAGAAATTCAATATTAATCTAACTTAATTTTGGCGGTTGCCAGATACCTAAATATATTGCTTTGTAATTATTGAAAACATAAAGGTCATTTTGCTCTTTAACATCGGCAAAATTTATACTTGTTTCCTCAACAAAAAGATGTTTTTGAAATTGAAAACCATGAACTCCACAACAAGCGCACAAACAAAATGGACTGCATTGATCGTTTTGAGAATCTGATTTTTTATCCTGAGAATGATTTTGATGAAGTTCGGTTTTTGCAAAAGAAGCACAATCATCTATATCATTGCAAGGTGTCAATGATAGTGAAACAAGATAAATTGAAAATAAAAACCAAATTAATTTCATGTTGCAAAGATAAAGAAATATCCTAGTATTTCTTGACAAATAAAAAAGGAGTAATAAAACTCCTTTTCTACATTATGATTTCTTAAATTACCGGGCATAGAGTTGTTAAGGGGACACAATCCCAAAGTAGATTCCCGTTACTATCTTCCCCTCGATAGCAAACTTTACCAACCGGACAATAAGGGGCACTTCCACCATTAATGCTTTTAAGTTCTTTTTTTGATAATTTTTCGCAATTTTTAATAAATTTCATAGTTATAGTTATTTAAGGTTAATTGTAAATATAGTACTTTTTTTACATTTTCTTAACCGTTTTATTTAACTTCTAAATTGTAGAAAAACATAGAAATATGTAACTTTGTTGTATGACAAACAACAATCCTATAGGCGTTTTTGATTCCGGTATTGGAGGAACTTCCATTTGGAGCGCCATTCACGAATTACTTCCCAACGAAAAAACCATTTATTTAGCAGACAATAAAAATGCTCCTTATGGCCAAAGAACCAAAGAAGAGATTGTTGCTTTAAGTAAAAAAAATGTTGACTTTTTAATCGAAAATAACTGTAAACTAATTGTTGTTGCCTGCAATACTGCAACCACAAATGCTATAAGAGAACTTCGTGCTGATTATGATATTCCTTTTATTGGAATTGAACCGGCAATAAAACCGGCAGCTAATAATTCGAAAACCCAAGTTATTGGAATTTTAGCTACACAAGGAACTTTGAACAGTGAATTGTTTAATAAAACAGCCGAAATGTTTCAAAACACAACCATAATTGAACAAGTTGGTCATGGATTGGTACAACTTATTGAAGATGGAAATTTGAACTCTCCTGAAATGACTGAGTTATTAGAAACTTACTTGCGACCTATGATTGATACCAATATCGATTACCTGGTTTTGGGCTGTAGTCATTATCCGTATTTGATTCCTCAGATTAAAAAAATTCTTCCGGAGCATATTCAGATTATTGATTCCGGAGAAGCAGTTGCCCGACAAACTCAAAATGTATTGCGCGAAAAAGTTGGTTTTTCTGATGAAGGAGAAAGCGAACCTGTATTTTATGCAAATGCAAATCCTTCTGTTCTAAAATCAATTTTGAATGACAAATATGAAGTAATACAGAAGGATTTTTAAGTCATTATTCTATTTTTCGCTTGACGAACCAAATTCCGTCTAAAGACAAATTGAGGGATATTTTATGATAATTTTCTTTTATCAGATTTTCTGAAACTTTTCCTTTTTGTCCATAAGAATAGGAAATATTCAAAGCCGAAAAAGTATTTTCTATTGGTAATGTAAGTCCGATAGATATTGAGGCATTATTAACTCTTTTTCCATCGACTTCAAGATACCCAGTGTCAAAATTGGCTCCTGCAGCATATTGAACCCGATCCCAATATCGTCTGATATTTTTTTTTGCACTATAGGTAAACCCAAGTGCAAATCGATCCTGATTAACAAAATCTCCGTATAACTCAGACTGATTGGTATTCTTCCAAAGACTTTTTTCATAATCTACGGTCATATTTAGATTATTCTTAAAACGTTTACTAATTCCAACTCCTATTTCTAAAGGCATATAATAATCATCTGCATCTGAAGCAACATTCGATTCTACCGTAGTAACAACCTCATTTGTCAAAGTTTCTACACTTTGCACTTTTGAAGCGTTAACCTTTGTTGGCAATTTAAAAGTGGATGCAATTGTAAAAGTCGAATCAATTTGATATTGAGCACCTAAAGTTGCGCGTAAACCACTATAATCTGTTTTTTTACTAATACTTGTAATAGAATTTGAGATCAGATAACTCCTGTCATCGGTTGTATTACCAAATAAAACAGTGGCTGAAGCTCCAACGGATATTTTTTTTCCAATTCTATAACCATAAGAAAAATCAAAATTATTCAATCCGCCAGAACCCGCCGCTGTTAAGTAATAATATTCCTGACTATCTGCGATAGTCAATTTTAAATTTGAGATTTTAAACGTTGCACTTGAATATGGTCGCAAAGCCACACTAAATCCTGATTTTTTTGTAACTGGAAAAGCAAAAGCAATATGAGAAAACTGAAAATTATTTCGTTTTTCAGATCTCGATCCACTTTCATACGTTGTTGCGATTGCCTTTCCGCCAATATCAAACATAAAATGATTTAGAGGCAAATAAGCTAATGAAGCCGGATTTAAATTATTGATAAAGAGATTTGAAGGCAATGCTATTCCTGACGAACCAATAGATGGAATCGAGCCAAAATCAGAGTCATACACACTACCTACACCATATAAGGAATAAGGAGAACTTGAAATACTTTGAGAAAATGCAGTTAGCGACATTAGAATGAAGCAGCTTAAAAAAATTATTTTATTTTTCATCTAATATGAGATATAATAAACTTTTAGTTGAATTTTATTGTTTGCGTGCTTTTGGTCTCCTAAAACAATTCTGTCTACAGTTTTAGAAATTCCGGGCAATGTCAGAATAAGAGAAGATTTTGAATCGGAGGTTTTCCACATTTCTTTTTGAAGAAACCCTCCTATCGGAATTGTATAAGCTACGTTTTCGTTGAACTCGTCACTTTTTTGGTTTAATATTCCATACACTGAACTTCCTGCAGAATTTAACAACGTGGCGCTAATCCTGTTTAAATTATCGGCTACATATACACGCAATGAATCTTCTAAAGGATATTGTTCTGAATAAGAATTATTAACCGGTTTTAAAATCAATTGGGCATCGACAATCGCGCCTTTTTCTGAAATGTATTTGAGCTGTTTTATATTTGGAAAATCAATCCGGCAGGCTACTCCTGCTCCCGATTGAATATATCCTTGCCTGTTTGTTAATGTACTGGATAATTTACTGCTCGAAATGGGTAAATTTTGAATTACTGTTCCGGTTTTATCTGAGGAAATAGAGTTGAACTGCTTTGAAACATCTGCAATGGTAAAGTCTATATAATAAGAAGTTTCATCGTCGCTTTGATACTTGGAATAATACATCCTGACGACACTTGTAGTCGCATTAAAACCAATTACACTCGAAGAATTATCAATATTAGGAACCAGAACAAGACCTTTTAAATATTCTGTTAAGTTTGTTAGCCCCGTAATCTCTCTTTTTTTAATTTTCTGGAAAAGTTCGCTTCCGAAAGTAGCATCCATTTTAATATTAATCGAATCTTTTTCTGTTGGTCTCGGTTTATAAGCGATCGTTCCAAGACTTTCGGTTCCATAACTCAAAGATGAGTTATTATAAAAACTGTCATCGTCTGTATTCGGTTTTACTGTTTGAGTAATTCTGTGAATATTAAACGTTTGAACTTTTGTTGTATCTCCGTAATAGTAATTATCATATTTTAAGATCATCGAAATAGAATCGAAAACATAATTTACAGCTTCAGTATCAGAACCCGTACTTTCAAGAGTATAAGAACTTCCTGCTAATTGAAAATAGCTATTTGATTTTATTTTCCCGAATAGTGGATCTTCATAATTACCAATTAAAATTCGGCTCTGACTTGAGGTTACAAGTGAATCAAAGTTTATGGTAGACATTTCGACAGTTACGGTGTCAATTAAAATTATTTTATTGCTTACCGCCAAATAATCAGACCCAACAACAAACTCTCCGGCATCTGTATCAGTACCGCATGAAATTATTGTAAGTGCAAAAACCAACATCAATATATACTTATGCATAATCTTATTTTTTGAACAAATATAAAATGCACTCTTCTGCACTACACTATAACATATACAGTCTTGCCTTTTTAGCCTATAAATAGCAAAAAAACATCTACGATAGGTTTCGCCAAACAAATAATTGGTTCAGCCATAAAAAAGGGTATTTAGTCTATCAAAAAGAGCCATACATATATCTTCTTTTTTTTAAAACCATTAGGCACCTACTTTTGAACCAATAATTAAGTAATGAAAATAAGGCTTTTAATAGGTTCTCTTTTTTTGATTTCGTTTTTGAATATGAAAGCTCAGGAAAACTTTTCGGTAAATGCAAATTTGAAAACAGAGCCAACAGATAAAATAGATTTTAACGAAACTGGTATCGGTATATCATTTAGTACGGCAATCAATTCGAAAAACAAAATAAAGAACACAGTAGAATACTCGAATTTGAAGTTGAACTATGATGCCGGAAGTTTTGAGGAATTTGAAAATCTGGATCAATTTAGTCAGTTGAAAAACAAATTTGAAATTTCACATGAAATTTCAAATACTAAATTGAATCTTGCTTTAACGCCAACAGCAAATTTTCAAAAAAACCTTGACTTTTCTGATGTAACGCTCTTGGGAAGTTTTGAAATAAGTCAGCAGTTAAATTTGAATACCAATATAAATGTTGGAGTTGCAAGAACAGCAATATTTGGTTATCCGCAATTTTTGCCCACTTTATCAGTAGGATATAAAATAAACGATAAAAGCACCTTGATGATTGGATTTCCGGATTCGAAGATTTCATATTCTAATAATATTCGAAATGCATTTAGCCTGACGAATAGTTTTAATGGTACTTTTTATAACCTGGATCATACAGTTATTGCTAATAATGGAACAAAAATTAGCACCTCGCAAATGACATCGGCTTTTGAATATGAAAGAAACGTCGATAAAAACTGGTTTATAAATTTTAAGGCAGGTTACGATTTTAATAAAAAATACAATATTATCGATAACGACAATCATAAGGTTTATGATTTTAATACCGGAAACGGCTACATTTTAGGCATTGGCATCAAATACAAACAATAAATAAATTTAATACACTATGATGAATAATTTAAAAAATGGAATATTATTCGCGGCATTATTATCGAGCCTCTTTTTTATAGGCTGTAGTAGTGATGACGATGATGATTTAATAGGAAACTGGATTAAAAAATCAGCATTTGATGGACCGGCAAGATCTAGTGCCACTAGTTTTGTTATTGGTGATTATGCTTATATAGCAACAGGCTATACAGGAGATGAGTATTTAAAAGATTTATGGGCTTATAATTCAACTGGTGACTATTGGGAGCAAAAGGCAGACTTTATTGGTATAGGAAGAAGTTCGGCTTCTAGTTTTACACTTAACGATAAAGGTTATGTTGGAATTGGTTATGACGGAACAAATAAACTGAAAGATTTTTACCAATACGACCCAACAAGTAATGCATGGACTCAAAAAACTGATTTTGCGGGTACAGCACGTTACGCAGCGGTAGGTTTTCAGGTAGGCGGAAAAGCTTATATTGGAACTGGTTATGATGGAAATTATTTGAAAGATTTTTATCAATACGATGATCAGGCAAATACCTGGACTCTAGTAAATGGTTTTAGCGGAAACAAAAGACGTAATGCTACTGTTTTTATAATTGATAATAAAGCTTATCTGGCAACCGGAATCAACAATGGCGTTTATCAGGAAGATTTTTGGCAATTTGATCCTGCCACAGATATCTGGACTCGCAAGAGAGATATTGATCAGGATGATGACGATGATGATTCATTCAATGATGATTATGCAATTGTACGTTCAAATGCCTCAGCTTTTTCAATGAATAATTTAGGTTATATTGTTGGTGGTGAAAGTGTAAAAACAGTTTGGGAATACAATCCTACGA
Organism: Flavobacterium sp. MMLR14_040; assembly: GCF_033657265.1. NCBI lineage: Bacteria > Pseudomonadati > Bacteroidota > Flavobacteriia > Flavobacteriales > Flavobacteriaceae > Flavobacterium > Flavobacterium sp. MMLR14_040. Next base: position 49,178 of record NZ_JAWVWO010000020.1, read on the forward strand.
CAGATCTTTGGGTAGAAAGAACTCCAATGGAAGGTGCTACAAGAACCGACGCAGTTGGTTTTGCAATTAACAACAGAGGTTTCTACATGTTAGGAAGAATAGGTACTACTTATTTTGATGATGCATGGGAGTTTAAACCTTTAGAGGAACAAAATGACGATGATAATTAATATGAAAAAACAATTCTTCTGGAGTAAAATCCAGAAGAATTTATTGTTTCTTTTTCTGCTTTTGCAAATTACAGCCTGCACAAGAAACGAAATACTTAAAACAGAATCTTTCAAAACAACTTCGGGCTGGGGATATTCAATTGCTTACAAAAACAAAACAATAATTAAACAATCTATTATTCCTGTTATAAACGCTACAAAAAGTTTTTCGACAGAAGAAGATGCATTAAAAGTGGGGAATCTGGTGGCACAAAAACTCAAAGAGAACAATTCGCCAACAGTAACGAAAAATGATTTAATTTTATTAAAAATAAAATTCTAAATGAACATAGGCAGCATCAAAAATACCAGCTCAAACAAAATTTTGTTTCATAGTATTATATGGACTTTCTTTATCCTGACATCATTGATTCAATTTTATGAAAGCCCTTTCAGAATCAATAACGATTTTTATGTACAATGGGCCACGGGAATTATTTTGTTTTATCTCAACTATTTTTATTTGGTGCCTGCCCTACTTTTAGAAAAAAAATATTGGCTTTATTTTGCCTTTGTTTTTGCCCTTATTTTTATTTTCATGGTTATCAGGATCAATTACTTTATTCCTGAATTTAACCATTTAAGACCGGCAAATATGCTGCCTCCTAAAATGATGCCTCGCGATCCGCATGATTTTGTTAGAGATGGCAGACATGTCGTGATGAGAAGACAGCCTTTATTTTTTAAAATTGGACCTTCTCTTTTCTATATTTTAATTATTACGATAAGTGCTATTATTAGAACATTAACTGAATTTTATAACAACCAACAAAACAAATTAATTGCCGAAACGCACAGAACAAATACTGAATTAATTTATTTGCGAAAACAAACCAATCCGCATTTTTTATTTAATTCTTTAAACAGTATTTATTCATTGGCACACAAGAAATCTGATTTGGTCCCTGATGCCATCGTGACATTATCAGAATTAATGCGCTATATGCTGTATGAAACTGATAATAAAACGGTGGCTTTAGAAAAAGAAATCAATTACATTCAAAATTACATCGAATTACAAAAGCTCCGACTTAATGATATCGAAGACATTGTTATCAATGTTCACGGAAACACCAAAAATAAATTTATTGAGCCTTTGCTATTAATTTCATTTGTAGAAAATGCCTTTAAATACGGAACCGATTATAAAGGGGCGGCCCATGTAAAAATTAAGGTTTTTATATTAGATGACAATCTTGATTTCTGGATAGAAAACACCATCGAAAATTACGTTAAAGATCCTGACAATTCAGGAATTGGATTAGTAAACATTCAAAACCGACTGGATTTACTTTACCCAAATGCGCACGAACTTACCATTACACAAGACAATCAATATTACCGTGTGCATTTAAATTTAAAACTGGATAAAATTCAAACAGCAATAAGTTAATTATAGGAATTATGGACAGAAAAAAATTCATCCAAAATGGTATTTTAGGCATTGCTTCATTAGCAACAGCTACCAAAATATTAGAATCTTGTTCTAAAAGCGACAATGATGATGGTACAGATACTTCTGTCGACGGAAGCTGTACCGTTTCTCCTTCTGAAACCAAAGGGCCATTTCCTATAAAAACACCAAGTCAGCTGGTATTAGAAAATATAAAATCAGACCGGATTGGAGTGGCATTGCTGATCAATTTAACTATTGAAAACCAAAGCAAAGATTGTGCGCCTTTAGAAGGCGTTTTAGTCGATGTTTGGCATTGTGATAAAGACGGAAATTATTCTGAATACGGAGGAACTTCCATGCAGCAAACAGATTACACATCTGTGCATTTTTTAAGAGGAAGACAAACTTCAGATGCAAATGGAGAAGTTTCGTTTATTTCAATTTTCCCGGGCTGGTATCAAGGACGTGCTCCACATATACATGTTGAAGTTTTAAGCGCTTCAGGTTCTTCATTATTAGTAACGCAAATCGCTTTTCCGGAAAATGTTACCAATGAAGTATATTCAAGCACAAATTATGCGTCTCATGGTCAGGCTGACACTTCAAACACATCAGACAATATTTTTGCAGACAGTTTATCTGATGAATTAGCTTCTTTAACAGGTAATTTGGCAGATGGTTATACATTAAGCAAAACCATTACTGTAAAAGCATAATTTTACGATAATAAAACGGTAATTTATGATAATTTTAAAACTTAATTTACTGGTTTCAAACTACTTTTGACTGCCAAAACAAATTTAAAAATCTAATTCCGAGCAAATGAAATGTGTAATTATAGACGATGAACCTTTAGCGGTTGAATTATTAGAAGATTTTGTTCGAAAAGTAGATTCACTAGAATTGGTAAGCACTTTTAACAATGCGATTGACGCCGTTTCCTTTATCAATCAAACCAATATAGATTTGATTTTTCTCGATATTCAGATGCCACATTTTTCGGGAATTGAATTTTTAAATACTATCGAAAAAAAGCCATTAATTATTTTCACCACTGCCTATTCCGATTATGCTGTTGAAGGATTTAACCTGGGCGCAGTTGATTATCTGGTAAAGCCAATTCCGTTTCACCGCTTTTTAAAATCAGTCGTACGCGCACAGCAAATTTTTAACCCAACAGCAGCAGTTCAGGCCATTTCAGAAAACACTACAGCTCCGGAATTAGAACAGGATTTTATGTTTGTAAGGGCTGAATATGAAAATGTGAAAATGAATTTTGCTGATATTTTATTTATCGAAGGCTTAAAAGATTATGTAAAAATATATACTACTGATAATAAATTTACTTTAACCTTAATTAGTTTAATCAAATTAGAGAATTTGCTTTCAAGCAAAGGATTTTCGAGAATTCACAGATCTTATATTATTAATATAAAACATGTAAAATCTATCCAAAAAAATAAGGTTTTGATAAGTGATAAACGAATTCCGATTAGTGAAAGTTATAAAAGTACTTTCTTTGAAAAAATCAACTTATAAGTTTAAAATTCCAAAATAAAAATAAATTTCAAATTCCCATTGAAGTTTTAACTTTCTGATTGGAATTTGGAATTTTTATTTTTTGGAGTTTATTCATTCTTGAACCATCCCGAATACATAACGTAATTATTAGAAATTCGCTCAATTTCGCCTGCAAAATCGGATTGGTCAATATCTTTTACCTTTTTGGCCGGAACTCCTGCCCAAATACTTCCTGAAGTTACAACTGTGTTTTGAGTTAAAACAGCACCGGCAGCCACAATAGAATTACTTTCTATCACACAATTATCCATTACAATAGCGCCCATTCCTATTAAAACATTGTCGTGAATAGTACAGCCGTGAACTATGGCATTGTGACCAATTGAAACATTATTTCCAATAATGGTTGGGTGTTTTTGATAAGTACAATGAATAATAGCGCCGTCCTGGATATTTACTTTATTTCCTATTTTAATGAAGTGAACATCACCACGAATTACAGCATTAAACCAAACGCTGCAGGAATCTCCAAAAGTAACATCGCCTACAATAGTTGCATTTTCGGCAACATAACAATCTTCAGGTATTACCGGAGATTTTCCGTTTACAGATTTAATAAGCATAATAAAAAAGTTTTAATTAATTGCCGGACAGTTACAATCGTAACGCTCCTTTGTACAAAATAAATTGATCCCCAGAGTAATTTGGTGATAAGCACCTGTATCAAATTTCACATCTCCCGTAACTTGCGAATAGGTATAAGCAAACATGAAATTTTTATAATTTACACCTATAATTGGTGTTATGTATTGCAATTTTTGAGATTGTACACCGTTTCCTAAACTGTATTGCGCGCCGTCAAAACTTCTTCTGTACGACAATGCCGCCCAAAGACTTCCAAAGTCCATATTCTTGTATGCTTTTAAATTCATATCAAGAGATTTCTCTTTTGTCTGATCAAATAACTGAAACAAAACAGAAGGTTCCCAGGTAATATTCTCGTGTTTACCAAAAACATATCCTACGCTCAATAAAAACTTTCTTAAATTATCGCTTTCATAATCTGTATAGATTTCTCTTCTGGTTTCAAGCAAGCCCTGAACGGTTGCATGAGCATAAAAATCCATATAGTTATAGGAAGCTCCAACATCAACATTAAAATAAGAATCTTTTTGAATCGCACCAAAAACAATAGGATCAAAAGTAGTTCCAAATTGTGTTTCATCCAGTTGATTCTGAATAACTCCTCCGCTAATACCAAACGAAAGCTGATTCAAATCTATTTCATCTCTCGAAAACATAATATGATGTGCGTAAGTAAGTTTCAATCCTTTTTGAGAATGATATCCGTTTTTATCATTAAAAACAATAATTCCGGCTCCTGATCTTTCGCCAATTCTTCCATTAAAACTTAACGTTTGAAGTGAAGGTGCATCATCCTGACCAAACCATTGCTTTCTCGCGGTCAATCTTATCTTGGCACAATTCGCCGCACCAGCCATTGAAGGGTGAATTAAATAATAATTATCCGACAAATAATCAGAATAAACAGGCAGTCCTTCCTGAGAATAACAAAAAAGAGAAGTTAAAAAGACCAAATATAAAACTCTGATTTTAAACATAATAAAGGTAGTCGTGTCGGAATAAATTAGAGACTCTGGAATTTTAGTACGATTAATTTGAAAAGAGTCTTAATTATTTTATTAAAAAATCAAATATAGGTATTAGTAGAAAATAACTTTACTAAATTTGTAAAAATTTAAATCATGACGAAAATCACTATAAAGGAGACTCAAAATCCGACTATTTTAAAATTTGAATTTGAGGATTTTATTACCCAAAATCAAAATTTTGAATTCAAAAATATTGATGAAGCCCAGGCATCACCATTGGCACAGCAATTATTTTATTTGCCGTTTGTAAAAACAGTTTACATTTCCGGAAACTTTATAGCTATAGAAAGATATAGCATTGTAGAATGGGATGATGTAAAAGATGCTGTAGCAGAGCAAATTGAAGCTTTTGTAGCAAAAGGCGGCGTAATTATCAATATCGATGAAACCAAAACAAAAAAACAGCCCATTACGGTTTATGGAGAAACAACTCCAAACCCATCGGCATTAAAATTTGTGGTAAGCAGAATGCTGACTAAAAATCCGGTTGAATATAAAAATATCGATCAGACGGCTTCTTCTCCTTTAGCAAAAGAATTATTTAAATTTCCTTATGTAAAAGAAGTTTTTATTGATGAAAATTACATTTCGGTAACGAAATACGACATCAACGACTGGCAGGAAATTACATTAGAAGTAAGAACATTCATCAAACAATTTATTGAAAATGGAGGTACTGTATTAGATGAAAATTTAATTGAAGTTGCTACAAAAAATGATGTTACAAAAGATGAAAATTTCGATAAATTAGATGTTACATCACAACAAATCATTAACATTCTGGAAGAATACGTAAAACCTGCAGTTGCTGCCGATGGCGGAAATATTGCATTTGATTCTTATAATGAAGATGATAAAACGGTAAAAGTAATTTTGCAGGGAGCTTGCAGCGGATGCCCATCCTCTACTTTTACTCTAAAAAGCGGAATCGAAAATATGCTGAAAAGCATGCTAAATGACGAAGCCATCAAAGTTGAAGCTATAAACGCATAATTACAACTATAAAATAGTTAGAAAAAAGCATCTCAATCGAGATGCTTTTTTATTTGTATCTATCTAATTATCAGTAAATTATTTTCAAATAAATGTCGTAGTGTAATAAAATTGGTTAATATTGTATTTCTAAACTAATCAAAACCAGAAAACTATGGGATTAACTTCATTTTTTAAGAATCTATTTGGCTCAGCCAAAGAAACAAGTGTTGATTTAGCCAATAAAGCAGAAGACGCTTTTGAGCAGGCAAAAGAAGAAGCTGCACCGTTAATCAATAAAGCGGAAACTTTTGCAGAAGAGACTTTCGCGAAAGCAAAAGAAGTTTCAGAACCAATAATTGATAGTGCTACAGAGTATGTCAGTCACGCTAAAGATATTGCAAGCGAGTATGTTGAAAAAGCCTCTGAAACGATTAGTGATGTAATCGATTCTGTAAAAGAAAAAGCAAGCGAATTTACTGGTGAAGCTAAAACTACAACAACGAAAACTATTGTTGATTTAAGCGAAGAAACAATAACTACAACAGAAGAAGTTATCAATAAGACACCAGCAACAGAATAACAACGACATTTATTTCTTATAAAAGGAAATATCTATATATTTGCAAAATCTAATACCACCTTCTCATTTGGGAAGGTTTTTTTATTTTTATAAAATGGACATTAATTCAAACCAGATTGGCAGTTATGCCGCCAGATTTATCGAGGTTTTACTCGACTATTCTCCTAAATTAATTTCAGCAATTTTAATCTTATTTGTTGGTTTATACGCCATACGATTGATTAATCGAATCATTAGAAAAGTAATGATTAAGAGAAATCTGGATCCTACATTAACAAAATTTCTTGCTGATATATTGCTTTGGGCATTACGCGTTTTATTGTTTATAACGTTTATTTCAAAACTCGGAATTGAAACTTCGTCATTTGTTGCTATTTTAGGAGCAATGGGTCTTGCAGTGGGTTTATCGTTGCAAGGTTCTCTTTCTAATTTTGCAGGCGGAATGCTTATCATTCTCTTTAAACCTTTTAAAGTTGGAGACACTATTGAAGCACAAGGCGTTATTGCGACAGTTCTGGAAATTCAGATTTTTGTAACAAAAATGCTTACCGGAAATAACCAAACGGTTTTTGTGCCAAATGGCGCTTTATCTAACGGAACAATTATCAACTATTCGATGCAGGGAGAAAGAAGAGCCGATTTGACTTTTGCTGTATCTTATGATTCTGATATAAAAAAGGCAAAAGATATTTTGTTGGATGTTTTAAATAACAACCCAAAAGTGCTAAAAATGCCCGTACCCGAAGTTTTTGTTAAAAACCTGACTACAAGTTCTGTAGAATTTGCGGTACGTCCCTGGGCAACAAATGCAAATTACGGAGCGGTTTTTTCTGAAACATTAGAAAATTGCAAAACCGCTTTGGACAAAGCAGGAATTGCTATTCAGCCATTTACAATACAAAAATAAATTAATCGTTTGTAATGAATAAAAGTTTAATTAAACACATAGAAACATAGATTTTATATTTTTGAAAAAGTAAATCAAAAGAAACGCGTTTCTCACACATAACTATGTTTGTTAATGCAAGTGAAACGCCTTTTTGAATTCAATATTCTATGTTTCTATGTGTTAAAAAATAATTACAATCAACTGTAAATTATTATTTTTTTGATGGAGGTGCCATCATAAAATCTTTTAAATAATAAGGTTCAAAATAAGCGACATCAACAGTGTCGCTTTTTTGATATTTATCAAAACTGATTTTACTCATAGCCGAAGCCGAAGGATATTTGATGTCTTCTAAAAACACAAAATTCTCTTTTGTTAAAACCGATTTGCATTTCTCGGCACAATCACCAACAAAATAAATGGTTTCAGTAAAATCCTTAAATGAATTTTCATCAATAACATCTGCCTGAATTTCTCTTTCAATTTCTAAATTAGCATTGAAAATTTCGCTGTACACTTCCATTCTTCTGGCATCAAGCATCGGAATTATTTTCCCATCCTGGACTTTGGCCTGAGATGCTAAAGTTTGCAAAGTATCAACAGCGATTAATGGAACATTCAAAGCAAAACATAATCCTTTTGCTGCCGAAACTCCAATTCGTAAACCGGTATATGATCCCGGCCCCTGACTTACTGCAATTGCGGCTAAATCCTGAACTGAGATTTTGGCTTCTGCAATTATTTCTTCAATAAAAACATGTAGTTTTTCGGCATGCGAATAGCCTTCTTCTGCAATTTCTTTACATAAAATAGTTTCCCCATTTTTTGCTATGGATACTGAACAATTTTTTGTGGCTGTTTCGATATTGAGAATAAAAGACAATGTATTTATATTTTAAAAGTTAATGATATTTATATCAGGCTGAGCATTCCCCGTATTGGAAACAAATATATAGATTAATTTTAAACACGAATTTCACAAATTTGCACAAATTTAATGTTTACTTAGTTTGTGGAATTAATTTAACAAACGAATTAGTGCCAATTCGTGAAATTCGTGTTTATTTTTGACCTTATATTCAAACGAAAAATCTTTTAAAGATGTTTATTTCTTAGGCGTTTCGGCTTTTTTAAGCTTTACTTTATCTCCAGAATTTAATTCTTTGGAAACAGTTGTATAAGGACCTGTAATAACCACATCTCCAGGTTTTAAGCCGGACATTACTTCGATATTGGTATCGTCCTGAATACCCGTTTTTATGATTTTGATTTTGGCTTTATCACCTACTTTTACAAAAACACATTCGAATTTTTTATCGCTTTTTGGAGTTGCTTTTTTATCTTCGTTTGGATCTTCTACTTTAAAATCCTTAACTGCGGTTGTATCAGATTTTACGACAACAGAACTAATTGGCACTGCCAAAACATTCGTTTTTGTTTTTGTAATAATATCAACTGTAGCTGTCATTCCAGGTCTAAAAGGAGAATATGTATTTGGCTTGCCTTCTAATAAATCCTGATATGATTCTTTTAAAATTCTCACTTTTACTTTAAAATTCGTAACCTGATCTGATGTTAAAGTTGTACTTGCTGAGTTAGAAATACTGGTTACAACACCTCTGAATTTCTTTTTTAAATAAGCATCCACTTCAACATTTGCTTCGTCACCAATTTTAATTTTTACGATGTCATTTTCATTTACATCAACTTCAACTTCCATGTTGTTTAGGTTGGCCACTCTTAAAAGTTCTGTTCCTGCCATTTGCTGCGTTCCTAAAACGCGTTCTCCTAACTCAACATTTAACACTGAAATTGTTCCATCTGCAGGAGCGTAAATTGTAGTACGACCAAGGTTGTCTTTTGCTTCATTTACAGATGCTGAAGCACTTTGAACAGTAAAATAAGCATTCTGTTTAGTTGCTTTTGCAACTTCAAAAGAGGCTATAGCTTTATCCCAGTCAGATTTTGAAATAACACCTTTATCATATAATACCTTATTACGTTCGTAGCTTGCTTTTGCTTCTTTAAAAGATGCTTCAGACTGACTTAATCCGGCTTTACTTCCAGATAAATTAGATACGGAACGATTGTAACTTGAGGTATATAAATCAGGGTTTATTTTGACTAATAAATCGCCTTTTTTAACAACCTGACCTTCTTTTACATTTAATAAAATAATCTCACCCGAAACTTCAGGTGAGATTTTAACTTCGATTTCCGGTTGAATTTTACCTGTTGCCGAAACTGTTTCGACAATGGTTGAAGCAACTACTTTTGTAATTTCTACTTCTTTACCTTCATCTTTATTTCCTATTACTCCAGATTTCGAAAGACCTACTAAAATTGCAATGACAACTATTGCGCCCCCGACTAAGAAATAAACTGTTTTTTTTGACATAATAAATTATTTTGCGATAATTGGAACAATTGGAATTCCAAAGTAAAATTCAAGTATTTTTATTTTGAACATGTAATCGTATTTCGTTCTGATAACATCTGACTGTGCGTTTGTTAACAATGTTTGTGCCTGCGTAAAATCAAATGAATTCATCAAACCTACATCGTACTTTTCTTTTGCATAGTTATAAGCCTGCTGTCTTGCTTCTAAAGTTACAGTAGAAGATTCATAAGCATTCAAAGCTCCTTTAGCATCTGTAAAAGCGGTATAAACGTTACGTTGCAAATCTAAACTTTTTTGCTCTAAATCTATTTTAGATTTCTCTAAAGTTACTTTATTGCGTTCAACATTATTTTTAATTGAGAATCCATTAAAAATTGGAATGTCTAATTGAAAACCAAAATTATGCCCTTTATTATCACTAAATTGCTGAAAAACAGGGTCTGGACCTACAACATAAGGAATGTTGTTTTCGTCGAATTTGGTTTGATCACTATAGCTAGCTCTGGTATTAAAACCATAAAAACCTCTCAGTGTTGGCTGGTAAGCACCTTTTGCAATAGCGACATTTTTCTCTGCAATTTCAAGGTTGGTTTGTGCTAATTTCAACTCGGTTCTTATTTCTTTGGCTTTATTGTAAATATCAACCGGGCTTTGTGCCATGATATTATTCTCATCCTTAGCATTGGTATCGTCGATTACATCAAAATCTGCAAATTCTTTAAGTTGTAAAAGCTGTGCCAGACTTAATTTAGAAATTAACAAACTGTTTTCGGCAACTATAATAGCTTGTTGATCTGTTGCAACCGTAGCTTTCAAGTCAAACAAATCACCACGAGGAATCGTTCCTGCATTTACCATTTCTTCAGATCTCGCAAATCGTTTTTCATCAATCGCCAATTGTTCCTTTTTAACTTTTAAATTTTCTTTATTAAAAAGAATTTCTAAAAAGGCATTAGCAACGTTTAACGAAATATCCTCCTGCATTTTCAACAGTTGATATTTTGACGCTACAATAGCAAGTTTTGCTCTTCGATAGTTATTTTGATTTTGCAGTCCTTTGTAAATATCAACTCCGGCATTTAAACCTATAGATGAATATTGAGTTGTCTGGTTACGCAAGATACCTGTCGTAACATCCTGGTTCAAACCAATATTCCAGGAGTGTGAAGCACTCCCGCTTACTGATGGAAGATAACTTCCTAAAGCACCTTTTTTATCAATATCAGCGCTTTTTACATCTAACTCTGACAGTTTAATCGTGATATTATTGTCTAATGCATATCTCACGCATTCTTCAAGTGTCCATTGCTTTGGTTGTGTCTGAGCAGATAAACCTAACCCAAATAACAAAGCAACAATAAGACTATTATATTTATTTATTTTCATATTTTTTAGATGAAAGCATAGCAAAGACACTACGCAAATTTAACATTTTTTAAAAACCAAAAGAACCTTTACGCTTTCAGATTATTTTTTTTCTCCTTCGCCTTCAGTAATCAAACCCTGATTCCAGATTTTAATTTTATCCGAAGCTTTAATTCCGCTTTTAATCTGAACATAAATTCCATCACTAACTCCTAAAACTAAATCTCTTCTTTGAAATTTTTGTGGAGCAGTTTCTATTTCAACATAAGGTTTTTGTGTTTTTTTGTCAAATTGCACCAATGATTCTTTTATGGCTAAAACTTTATCTGCTTTCTCTAAAATAATAGAAGCATTTGCACTTAATCCTGCTCTGATAAAAGTAGCATCTTTATTTTCTAAAGAAGCTTTAATTTCAAACTGAATAGCTCCATTTTCTACAACTCCTTTTGGCGCAATATCAGTAAGAACAGCCGTAAATTTTTTATTTTCAATAGCTCCAACTGTAATTTCAATTGGCATTTGAACTTTTATTTTTCCAACTTCAGATTCGTCAATTTTTCCAATAAAAATCATCCTTCCCACATCGGCAACGCTGGCAATTGTAGTTCCTTCATTAAAGTTATTACTTTCAATAACCTGATTTCCTACTTTTACAGGAACCTGTAAAACCATTCCGTTTACAGTAGAGCGAATTAAGGTATTTGCATAACTTCCCAAAGAAGTTGTTGTTCCTGTTTTTACAATATCCAGACTTTGTCTTGCCGCCTGATAATTTTGTTTTGCCTGCGTATAAGCTAGTTGCGCAGCATCAAAATCATTGGCAGAAATGACATCTTTGTCAAATAATGTTTTTTGTCTTTTATAGATTTTCTCCTGATTGTCTAAAGCAATTTTAGCTGTCTGTACCTGATTTTGAGTAGAACTCACGTTGGATACATTGGCAACAACCCTGATTTTTGCAATCATATCTCCGGCTTTGATTTTTTCGCCCGCTTTAATATAAACCTGCTCGATAATTCCTGAGATGTTTGGCTTGATTAGAACCTCTTCATCAGGCTGAATATTACCCGTCGCAATAGTACTTTTTACGATCGTTTTAATTTCTGCTTTCTCCGTTTTAAATACAATTGGAGACTCTTGATTCTTAGCGTATAAATAATACAGCGCGCCAAAGAAAACTATAGCAATAAAAATTAAAATGGTTACAGTTACTCCTTTTTTCATTTTGTTTTGGTTTAATTCGATTATTTTTGATTGATAATTTTATTCTGTTCGTAAAGCATCTACTGGCTTTACATTAATTGCGGTTTGGGCCGGAATAAATCCTGCCAATAAACCAGATCCCACTAATATTAATAAAGCAACAAATACAACCCCTAAATCAACACTTGGATTCGCAAACATGGTATCACTTCCTGGCGGCATAGAATCTAAAGCCATATTTAAAAGTGCTATAAGCCCGGTTGCAAAAGCAATTCCGAACATACCCGAAATAATAGTCAGGAATATAGATTCCGATAAAATTTGTCCGCGAATAGCCGCTGGTGTTGCTCCCAGAGCCCTGCGAATTCCAATTTCTTTGGTACGTTCTTTAACTACAATAAGCATGATATTTGAAATACCAATTACTCCTGAAATCAGCACCAAAGTTCCTACAAAATAAGCAATGATTTTTAATATATTAAACAAACTTTGCACTTTATTAAACTGCTCGTATAAATCAAAATTTCCAACTGCTCTGTCATCTGCAGGATTTACAGAATGCAGTGCTTTAATTAATTCTAAAATTTTAGGTTTTAGGTCTGTAATCGAAGTTTCGTCTTTTGCTGTAATAGCCATCCATCCTACTTTATCACCATAATTAAATGCCTGCTGAAAAGTTGTAAACGGAATAAAAATATTTTTTTGTTCCTGTTCCGCATTTCCACCTTGCTGTTTAGAATTATAAATTCCAACAACCATAAAGTTTATGCCATTTATTTTTACATAACTGCCTATTGTTTCTTCTTCTTTACCGTAAAGTTCACTAATAACTCCTTTACCAATAATGGCAACTTTTCTTTTATCATTAATATCCTGCTGATTTATAAAACGTCCTTTAATGATATCCATAGGCTGCTGTTTGATCAGCTCCGGATAATCACCGTAAATTGTAAAAGAAGAAGTTTTGGTTCCTCGCACCACATTATTAGTACCGTTAAAATCTCCTAGCTGATTTCTCGGAGAAACATACAGCAAATCTGGTAACGCCGCTTTTAAAGCAGGAACATCGCTATTTCTAAAGTCAAAACGACGTGTTTTTGGCAATCCTTTATAGGCTTTTGATGTTGTCTGACTCCACATAAACATCGTGTTTGTGGCAATTCCGTCAAAACCTTTTTTTACACCGTTTTCCAGGCCTTTACTTGCAGCCAGTAAAATTACCAGAATAAATATTCCCCAAAAGACACCAAACGCAGTTAAAATCGTTCTGAAAACATTTGCTGTTAAAGCCTGTAAAATCTCGTCCCAATTATCTTTATTAAACATAGTTATTCGTCTCTAAGTGCTACAATAGGTTTTATTTTGGCTGCTCTGTACGCAGGAAAAAATCCTGCCAGGGCTCCTGCAAATACAAGTAAAACAAGTGTTGTTAAAGCCACACTAAAGTCTACTTCGGGATTTCTAAAATATTCGCTCTGCACCATCGGCCCTACAAACTCCAGCAATAACAAACTTGCCAATAAACCTGTAAATCCAGCAATAGTGGTTATAAAAATTGATTCGTGAAGTATCATAGAAATTATCGAAAATGGAGATGCTCCTAAAGCTTTACGAATACCTATTTCCTTTGTTCTTTCTTTTACAACAATAAGCATGATGTTACTTACACCCACAACACCGGCAATTATAGTAAAAATACCAACCCACCAAAAAAACAATCTGATATATAAGTTTAAATCATAAAACTGTTTAGCGTCCTTAACCGAATTATAAGCATTTATTCCACCATCATCTTCCGGAGCAACAACATTTTTACTCTTAAGTAAATTTTTTAAATCCTGAGTAAATTTTTCAGATTGCGCCAAAGCCTCATCATAATTATTTGTCTTTTTTAAAGTAAAAAACAAATTGCTTATTTTATCTCCTCCGCCAAAAGTTCTCTGCACAGTAGTTTTAGGTAAGTAAGCTCTTGTTTCTTCTCTTTCTCCGCCCGGATCTGTAAAAACTCCTATTACTTTAAAGTTGATATTATTAATTAAAATTTCTTTTCCAATTGCATCACTGTCTTTAAACAAATCTGTTTTTACCTTCATTCCAATAGTAGCGACTTTTTCATTATTAGCCAGATCTTTGGCATTTACAAATCGTCCCTGAACAATGGTAAGATTTTCAATTCCGCCATAATCAGGATCTACACCCCTGTATTGATAACTTCCTGATTCTTTACCATAGGTGAAATTAGCACCCCAAAAATTAAAAGTCGACGCTCGCAAATCGAGTTTATCCTCGAATTTCTGAACTGATTGCGAATAATCACTATTGCGAAACTGAATTTGTCTTCCGGGATTTAAACCTTTGTATTCCTTTGTCGTTGTACCGGACCAAACCTCAATGATTCCGGCAGCATCGCGCTCAAATTGTTTTTCAATTCCGTTTTGAAGTCCTTTTCCGGCTCCCAACAGAATCACTAAAATAAAAATACCCGAAGCCACAGAAATCCCGGTAAGAAATGTTCTTAACCGGTTTTTAGAGATTGCCTCAAATATTTCCTGCCAACGCTCTATATTAAACATAAGATGAAGCTCTAACTTGTTCTACCTTTTTATCATCGATAATTAATCCATCTTTCAGGACTACGTTTCTTTTGCACATTGCAGCAATATCAGGTTCGTGGGTTACGATCAAAATGGTTTTACCCTCGTCGTTAATTCCCTGAATAAGTTCCATAACTTCATACGAAGTCTTAGTATCCAAAGCACCTGTTGGTTCATCGGCCAACAAAACTTTTGGATTTGATGCCAAAGCCCTTGCAATCGCCACACGCTGTTTTTGCCCTCCGGAAAGTTCGTTTGGCAAATGGTGCGAATGAGATCCTAAACCTACTTTCTCCAAATATTTCATGGCGATTTCGTAGCGTTCTTTTCTTTTTATTCCCTGATAATATAAGGGCATTGCAACATTATCAAGAGCCGTTTTATAATTAATCAGATTAAATGACTGAAAAACAAATCCTAAAAATTTATTACGATATTTTGAGGCTATCGTTTCGTTTAGTTTTTTTATTGGTGTTTTGTCTAAAATATAACTACCAGAATCTGCCTCATCCAAAATGCCTAAAATATTAAGAAGTGTCGATTTTCCAGATCCTGAAGATCCCATAATCGCAACCAATTCGCCTTCTTCTATATTAAAATTTATTCCTTTTAACACATGCAGCGTAGAACTTCCCATTTTATAGGACTTATGCAAATCTTTGATTTCGATCATGATATTGTTAAATTTTAAGACAATAATAATATTTTTATTAAGTATTTTATGGTAATAAAAAGTTAATAATTGTGCGATACTATTTCAATAAGACTCAATTTATTATTAAATGTTACACTTTTTCATAATAATATAATTGTTTTCTTAATTTTGCACTACTAAAAAAATCTTAACGATGAAGTTTTCTTCAATACTATCAGTATTCCTAGCACTTACAACACTTATTAGCTGCTCAACATCCCAAAAATTAGAAACATTAAAACCAGAACCAGACGACGCAAGTCCTTTAGTTTACGATGCAAACCCATCATTTATTAATTTACCCATAACTGTAAAACTTCATGATATCGAAAATCAGACGAATACACTTTTAAACGGATTAATTTTTGAAGACAATAATATTGAAGATGATGATATTGAAATGAAAATCTGGAAACAGGCTCCAATAAAAATTCAAAATGATGCAGCAAATCCGGATAAAAAAATAAAAACTATTTTGCCCTTAAAAGCCACAATCAAGTATCGCATTGGCACCAAAAAACTAGGTGTAGAACTTTATGATACCCGTGAGTTCAACTTAAATGGGGTAATTACTTTATCAAGTGAAGTTGCCTTAACCAATTGGAAACTTAACACAAAAACAGAATTTAAATCTCTCAATTGGAACGAAAGTCCAACAATGACAGTTTTTGGGAAAAACATGCCGATTACCTATTTAGTAAATCCGGCAATTTCTATTTTCAAATCGAAAATTGAAAAAAGCATCGACGATGCCATCGAAAAATCTATGGATTTCAAACCTAATGTCTTATCAGCTTTAGAAAAAATATGTACTCCATTTAAAATGAATGATACTTATGAAACCTGGTTGCGAATTGTTCCCGTTGAAGTGTATTCAACCAATGTAAAATTTAAAAACGATTTGTTTTTATTAGACATGGGAATGAAGTGCAACATGGAAACGATCATTGGAAAACAACCAGAATCTAAATTCAATGCGAGCAAAATTGTTTTAAAACCGGTTGCAAAAATACCAAATCAAATTTCGGCCAATATTGCCGCGATCTCAACATATGCCGATGCCTCAAAAATAATGACTACCAATTTTGCAGGTCAGGAATTTGGATCAGGAAGCAAAAAAGTTACCGTTAAAAATGTAGCGATCTGGCATAAAAATGGCAAAATGGTAATTGCATTAGATGTTTTAGGATCTGTAAATGGAACACTTTATTTAAACGGAGTTCCACAATATAATGTTCAAACCAAAGAAATTTACTTCGACAAATTAGATTATGTTTTAGATACCAAAAGTAAATTGATGCGTACTGCCAGTTGGTTAGGACAAGGTTATATCCTGAAGAAAATGGAAGAAAGCTGTCGTTATTCGATACAGCCAAATTTAGAAGAAGGTAAAAAAAACATGGCAGCTTATCTTAAAAACTATTCTCCTTTACCCGGAGTTTTTGTTAATGGAAAAATGGAAGATATTCAGTTTGATAAAATCCAGTTAACCAATCAGGCCATTATTGCTTTTATAAAGATAAACGGAACGGTAAATGTTTCTGTTGATGGATTGAAATAAAGATTGAAATAGAATCTAAAAAGAAAAAGCAGTATAAAATTATTTATACTGCTTTTTTCTTTTTAGACTGATACATTCTGTAAATCAGATATCCAATAACAGCAACCAATAAATACGGAATCACCATTAAGTAAACGATTCCATCATTTACAGCTTCTGCTTTTTTTACATTTGAATCTCCTGCAAGGGCAGCGCGGCACATCGCACATTGGGCATTAGCACTCAGAGAAAAGAAAATAGAGAATAGAATATAGAGACATTTTGATAAAAGAGAACTTTTAAACTTGCCTTCCACTCTATTTTCTTTATTCTTTGTTCTATATTCTTTTTTAATATACATAATAAGGAGAAATCATTAAATAAACCACTACACCTGTAACCGCAACATATAACCAAAGCGGGAAAGTGATTTTTGCTATTTTTCTATGTCTGTCAAAATTTTCTGCAAGTGCTCTTACATATGATATTAATACCAAAGGAATAATGGCAATAGATAATAAAATGTGAGTTACTAAAATAAAGAAATATACATATCTAATAGCTCCTTCTCCACCAAATTTGGTAGAATCAGAGGTCATATGATAAGCTACATACATAACTAAGAAAGCAACTGACAATGAAATGGCAAAAGTCATTAACCGTTCATGAAGTTTACGTTTTCCGTTTTTAATTGCGATTACTGCCCAAACCAAAACTATAGCAGTAATACCATTAGTAGTAGCATAAATTGGAGGTAAAAAGGATAACGGCTCCACGTTGTAACCAAAATCTTTTAATTTCACTCCAAACAAGATAGCAACCACTACCGGAATTATAATTGAAACTGCAACAATAAACTTGCTGAATTTTTTTTCTAATGAATGATCTTCCATTTTTATTCTGCTAATAATATTTTAATATCTTCCTGAATATCTCTAACTCCTTTTTTATCTAATCCGTCATAATATAAAATTGGATTTCCAAATTCATCCTTACGACAACGAATATTTCCATCTTTATCAATTAAAGCAAATAAACCAGAATGTTCAAAACCTCCGTTTACTTTAGCATTTTCTCCCGCATATAAATTAAAACCTTTGTTAGACAAATCCATAATGACCGCTTTATCGCCAGTCAGGAAATTCCAGTTTGAAGATTTCACACCTAATAATTTAGCATGGTCTTTTAAAACTTGCGGGGTATCATGATTAGGATCAATTGTAATAGAAACAATTCCGAAATTAGGGTTTCCAAAAAAAGTCTTTTCGATCTCTAACATGCTCAAATTCATTTTTGGACAAATTGAAGGGCACGTAGTAAAGAAAAACTCCAATACATAAACTTTTCCTTTATAGGTTTCATTTGAAATTTTAACGTTGTCCTGATTTGTTAATTCAAATTTTGGAGCGGGACCAATAGTTAACAATTTTGCATCGGATTTATCAGTTTTCAAGCCTACATTATCCAATCGGTTTCCTTTTACAACTTCACCGTTTTTTATTCTGTCTACAATTTTTGGCACAGCATAAATTCCGAAAATTAAAATGATAAATGAAATTCCGATATATGATTTATTTTTAAACATTATGATTGCTATTTAAAGTTGTTTAGTGGCATTGTGATTCTTTTTTAGAGCAGCACGATATTCGTATAAAATGATTTTAAAATCATCAAGCATTTCATTACTTAATTCAGATGGATGAAAAGTATCATAACCTTCCTTATACTCTTCTTTATTGTCTTTATTCTCTTTATTTGCCCCTTTTCTGCCTCTTAAGTTTCTTTCCTTATCAACTATATAAACATATGATGTCCCTAAATTATCATCTAGTTTTCCTTTTAAATGTAACTGATTGTAAAATGTTTTAATTTCTTCGGGAGAAGCAAAAACAAAGTTCCAGCCTTTTACATCTGTAAAAGGTTTTAATGCATCTAATACTTTTTGGGCTTGTTGTTCGGTTCCGACAGGGCAAAGTATTACAAACTGAAGATCTTCAAAACCATTGTAACGTTTGTATATTTTTTCGTTTAAGTTGAAATAGTTACCACGATTATTTAAAATTTCTGAACCTGAAAAACCTAAAACCGTTATCTTTTTATCAAGTGAAACTTTTTTTCCATTTAAAGATTTCCAATTACCAAAATCTGCAATCTTTGGAGTTATTGTAGGCAGTTTAGAAAAACTATTAACCCCGGAAGCAAAAAACAAATAGGCAACAATTGGCAGAACAAAAAGCACAAAGAGAACTATATTTTTTTTCATTGTAGTAGTGGAAGTTATTGAGATACAAAAATAAAAAAATCCCGATGTTATCGGGACTCTTTTCGAATTAATATCATGTTAAAAATTCCATTTAATAGTAGAATCTTTAAAAACCCCATAAATATAATGTCCTTCTGTCAACAGAATAAACAATAAATATAAAACTAGGAATATAACTGGAGAAACAACAGACCATCTAAGGCTGCTTTTTTCACCTTCCATGTGCATAAATGCCCATACTATATAATATGCTTTGAATATTGTCAGGATATAGAAAATCCAGTTTAACAAATTCAAACCAATAAAATGATTAAACTCTAATGATGCTGGTTTTAAAATACCAAGGATAACTTCTACTGTAGTTACTACTGATAATAGTCCGAAAACAAACCAGATTCTTTTTGTATTTGATACGTGCTCGTGTGACATAATAATAAAAATCTAAAATTAAACTAAGTAGAAAACTGTAAATACAAATACCCAAACTAAATCGACAAAGTGCCAGTATAAACCAACTTTCTCTACCATTTCATAGCTTCTTCTTTTCTCGTAAGTACCCAATAAAACATTAAAGAAAATAATGATATTAATGATAACTCCAGAAAATACGTGGAATCCGTGGAATCCTGTAATGAAGAAGAAGAAATCGGCAAACAATTTACTTCCGTATTCGTTTCTAGTTAAGTTTGCACCTTCTACAACATATTTTGCAGTACTTAAACGAGACTCAGATTCTGCTCTTGTTAAAACTGTTTTTTTCTTTTTTGCAGTAAGCGTTTCTGTTCTTATCAACAAATCAGGATGTGCTTTAAAACCAGCCTGGATTTCAGCTACAGAATAGGTTGGCTGCGTTTCAGCATCTTCCATAAACCATTTTTCTTTGCTTCTTGTTAAAGCTTCTCTTTGCTCCGGTAATTTTACAGCAAACTCCTCAAGAGCTACTCTTTTACCATCTTTATCAACGAATTGCAATAAACTTCCTCCTGCAGTTTCAACTGCACCATATTCTCCTTTAATGAAGTTTTTCCATTCCCATGCTTGAGAACCAACGAAAATTAAACCTCCAATAATAGTTAAGAACATATATACAGCCACTTTTGTCTTTTTCAAATGATGACCTGCATCAACAGCTAAAACCATTGTTACAGATGAGAAAATCAAAATAAAAGTCATTAAGGCTACATAATACATAGGAGCCGAAACGCCATGCATAAATGGGAAGTGAGTAAACACTTCATCAGCCAAAGGCCAGGTTTCAATAAATTTGAATCTAGAAAAACCATAAGCAGCAAGGAATCCAGAGAATGTAAGGGCATCTGATACGATAAAAAACCACATCATCATTTTACCATAACTTGCTCCTAATGGCTGGATATCTCCGCCTCCCCAAGTTTTTTCGTCGTTATTTGCAGTAGTAACTGTCGCTTCCATAAAAGATATTCGTTAAAAAGTTCCCAAATTTACGTTTTTTTCTTATTTAAAGAAATATAAAAATAAAAATAAATATACCCATAATAAATCCAAAAAGTGCCAATACATCGCACCTAGTTCTATACCAAGAGTTTGAGTCGAATTGTATTTTTGTTTAAAATGATTATAAATTATAATTAAAAGTGAAATTAATCCTCCAGCCAAGTGCAATAAGTGCGTCACCGTTACTACATAAAGAAAAGTTGTAGTAATTGAACTACCTTCTCCTGTGAAATAATATCCGCTTTCTACGATTTGTCCAAAACCTGCAAATTGTAAAACCACAAATAAAATTCCTAAGGCTAATGTCCCTAAAAGAAAAGCTGTTGTTGCACTTCTGTTATCTTTCTGGATAGCTTTTTTTGCCAAATAAAAAGTAACACTACAACCTAAAATTACAGCTGTGCTATAATAAAATGCGATTGGCAATTCAAAATTCTTCAACCAATCTGCTCTTGATTTACTTACTACAAATGCACTTGTAAGTCCGGCAAACATCATGGTCATACTTACCATTGCAAATAACAAAATCAGTTTTGCCGATTTTGATTTTTGTACCTGTTCTTCACTTGTTGTCATTGTCATTTCCATAACTATCTTAAAAATTTATCTACTATAAGCACAATTTGCAGCAACGAAATATACGAAACACTTACCAACATCAATGTTCTCGCAGCTTTTGCAGTTCGCAATTGATATAATCGTATTGCATAAAACAACATCCACAATCCCAATAAAAAAACCAAAACTGCTGCAATTGGTGTTATAAACAATTGTCCTGTATATCCTAAAACCGGCAACAACGAAGCTATTATCAACCAAACGGTGTATAAAATAATTTGCAACGCGGTTCCTTTATCTTTTTTACCTGTTGGAAGCATAAAGATTCCCGCTTTTTCATAATCTTCATATAAAAACCAGCCAATTGCCCAAAAATGAGGAAATTGCCAAAAAAACTGAATTAAAAACAAAGTTCCGGCTTCTATTCCAAAATCTCCTGTAGCTGCAACCCATCCTAACATAAACGGAATTGCACCTGGAAATGCCCCCACAAAAACCGATAACGAAGTTACTGTTTTTAAAGGTGTATAAATACTTGTATACAAAAATATCGAAATTGCAGCAAACATTGCCGACTTTGCATTAATGGTATAAAGCAAAGCAATACCAATAATTGTAAGCAAACTTGCTACAACCAAAGCCATTGTTGGAGACATACGCCCTGAAGGAACCGGACGATTTTTTGTGCGATCCATTAATGAATCAATATCTTTTTCTATTACCTGATTAAAAGCATTTGAAGCCCCAACCATGCAATATCCACCAATAGATAAAACTAGCAAAACACTCCATTGAAAAGGGTGTTCAGCATTTACCCCCAACAAATATCCGGCTATTGAAGAAAACAAAACACTAATAGCCAAACCAGCTTTAGTGATCTCTTTGAAATCCAGAAATATCGATTTTAATGAAATTGTATTTTTTGTAGCGTTCAAACCTTGATTGTTTGTATATTTTTTTGAGTGGTGCAAATGTACAAATTAGATTGTAGAATCCTGAACTATAAAATTAGATTTTTTTCAATAAAACCTTTACAAAATAAGGACTTGTACATTTTTAACACTATTATTTCGAAAAATCTTATTAAATGCTAGTAATCGAAATACCAATTAAAGACATCAGAACGTAATCCGATAGTAAACCATGTTGTATTTTGCTTAAAAGTAGTTGCTGTTTCTTGCGTTGGATCAAAGTTTCTGTAAATAAAACTTCCAAATAATTTTAAATTAGTCATCGGATTTATTAAATATCCTCCTTGAATGTCAGCAATAAAAATACTTGTTTTATTACCTTGTCCTACTTTTACTCCAGTATCATAAGGACGCTTTTCATCATAACTCTTATAAATATTCCCACCATAATTAAAGCTGTTCTGTGCAGTATCAAAATCTAAGCCTCGTGTTCCCATTGTAAATTTAGCATCTCCAAAAACACGGCCTTTATGATAACGGCCAATTACAACTAATTCTTCAAAATTACCTCCCCACTGATGCCCGATACTTTGGTTATTATGACCATAGTTTGTAATGACAGCACTATGCTCGTAAACATAAGGACGCACATGATTATACTCAAGCTGCAACAATAAATCTTTAACTTTAAAAGCATTAAAATATTTAGCACCAAGCTGATATCCAAATTTATTTTTCCAGCTCTGCTCTCCTGCTCCCATATCAGAAACTGAAAATTCATCTAAAAGAAACTGACCGTAAAAGTTAACATTGTTATTCCACTTGTATTTCGCAGTAAATCCTAAAAGCGCATTTCCACTTCTTGAAGAAGATGCAAACTCAACAGAACGATAAAATATGACAGGGTTTACAAAATTTACATCAAACCCTCTATTATTTGTATCTGTCCAAACTACTGATTCAAAGAAACCAAAATTCAATTTATTCGAAACATTCCAGCTCAAGTAATGATTCGCCATATACTTAGAGGCATAAGTTCTTTCTACTGTAACGTCCGGGCGCACATCTTTGAGCCACATGTAAGTGTTCGTGTATTTTATTTTCCAAAAAGTGGTATTGATTTTAAAATACGGATAAGGACTCGCTCCATCACTTTCAAGCAACGAACGGTATCCGTCTCCAATAAAATTTCTCCCATAACCTAACTGAAAATCGAAAATTTTACTAGGTGCAAAAGTAATATTCGCTTCTGCTAAAGGAAAATCATAAGCATCAGTTTTAAATTCTTTTCCAATACCCATTCCCGGAATAATTGCAGGATTTCCACCTGAAGGCTTCAAACTTTCTGCATAATCATTATAATAACCCGCAAATCGGCCCTGGCTTTCAAAAACAGTTGTTGTAAAATTAATTTGTTTTCCTAAACCTCCTCTAAAATTTAAGGCACGTGTATTTACAAAAGTATAGGTAGCATCAAGATCTGAAGCTTTACCCATTTGCAAATCAAGAATGGGGTTTAGTGCTATCCAATAATCTTCACCCTGAATCTGAACTAAATTTTGATTCCAAAACTTTCTTCCCAACCAGGTCGAAACATTTTTTTGAAGTGATTCATTTACAGCTTTCAAATTATAATATTTTGAAACCTCAGCATAAGTATAAGGTTTTGAAGCTGTATGATTGTTACTTCCAACCTGATTCATTGCACCGTCAAACTGCGCATAATAACTATGAGAAAACGGAATATTTAAATGACTTTCAAATTCAGGATTATTATATTTTTTATACACAATACTATCCAACTCGGTCATTGGTTTTTCGAGTGGTTTTTCAATTTCGGCTGCAGCCAAAGCTTCAGCTTCAATTTGATCGGCACTTTTTAAGGGAATAGCGATCGAAATTGTATATTTAGAATAGGTTGGCTTTCCACTATATGATGAAGGTTTAATTTTCGGAAATGTACCAAAAACACGTTTAGCTTCTTCTGATAAAGCTTCGTTCTCTGCATTGACATAAATCACTTTAAACTCACCGTTAATATCTACTTCAAAAAGCACTTTTACTTCTCCCTGGTAATTTGTTTGTTTTAAATTTTCAGGAATTTGAAAATTATGATAAACAAAATCCTGAACTTCTTTATAAAAACAATTCTCTAATTTTTTTGATTGCAAATTTTCACAATTAGGAAAAACAGGAAATTGCTCTGTTGCAAAACCAGGCTTAACAGAGCTATTATTCCTTTCCTGAGAAAGGGCAACTAAGGAAGACAGGATAAGAATAAAAGATAAAAAATTCTTAAAGGTGTAAAATTTGATTTTCATTTAATATTGATTTGTGGTATTTCCTCCGTCTACAATTGTTTTTGCTGCCGAAGTTCCAATTCGCTTAACTCCTAAACGAATCATTTCTATTGCTTCATTATATGTTCGAACACCTCCGGCTGCTTTTATTGGCAACGGTGAAGCATTTTCTAACATCATAATTATTGTTGGAATTGTCGCTCCGTTTGGCAAATCATTTTCAGTTTTAAAAAAACCGGTGGATGATTTTACAAAAACCGAAGCATAATTTTCTTCTTTGAAATTTGATATAACAATATTTTTTATCAAAGCCGAAAGCTGAATAATTTCTTTATCTGTCAAAGCAGCGACTTCAATAATCCATTTTAATGTTTTATTGTGTGCCAATCCAATTTGGGTCCCTAATAAAATTTCTTGTTTTACTAATGCCAGATTCCCGTTTTTAAAAGCTTCATAATTACAAACAAAG
The DNA here is from genome assembly GCF_033657265.1 of Flavobacterium sp. MMLR14_040. Lineage (NCBI taxonomy): Bacteria > Pseudomonadati > Bacteroidota > Flavobacteriia > Flavobacteriales > Flavobacteriaceae > Flavobacterium > Flavobacterium sp. MMLR14_040. The sequence continues at coordinate 74,192 of NZ_JAWVWO010000020.1, forward strand.
TCTAAATCGTCTGCCCCATTTTCAATTGCCACATTTGCTTCTTTGATTTTGGTTTCGATATCTGAATTACCTTCCGGAAAATCGATAACTGTTCCGACAAGTAAAGCCGAATTTGCTTTTAGAATCATTTCTTTTGCCAAACTCACATATTCTGAACGAATCATGATCAGTTTAAAATTTTCGCTAATGGCTTCAGAAATTGCATTTTCTACCACGATAAGATTTTCTGCTTCCGAAAGTCCGGCTTGAGAGGCAGTTTTTAAGTAAGTTGAATCTAAATATTGCTTAACATTCATGATTTTTAGATACATGTGGAATTTCGACAAAAATACATTTAAAATTCAAAAAAAAAACCTCTTTTTGAATCTTGCCATTTTTGCAATAAAAAACCCACCGAAGTGGGTCTTATTTTTATATTCTATCGATTTGCTTTTTTAAAGCTATGGCTGTAAAAAGACCTATTGTAGCTCCAATTGCATTTGCTAAAATATCTGTAACATCTGCAGCTCTTGTTGTTGTAAAAACACTTTGTAAAATTTCGATCGTAATTCCGAAAAAAACCGAAAATATAAACGAAATCAAATAAGCTTTATAATCATCAGGAGCCTTCCCTTTTAATTCTTTTTTAAAGAATAAAATCCAGGAAATTGTAAATCCAAAATGAAAACAAAAATGTACAATTTTGTCAACATTTGGAATATTTACTACTGTTGGAAGATTACTTGAATCTGTCAAACAAAAATAAGTAATAATCCCTGAGCAAATAATTGCCCAAAGAAGCAATAGCTGTTTAGGCACCGATAAGTTGTTTATAAGCTTCGTCAGATAATAAAGTATCTATTTCTGATGCATCAGCAATTTTTATTTTAATCATCCATCCAGCTCCATAAGGATCAGAATTTACAGTTTCCGGAGCACTTTCTAAGCTATCGTTAAAAGCAATAATTTCTCCTGTTAAAGGCAAAAACAAATCCGAAACTGTTTTTACAGCTTCAACAGTTCCAAAAACCTCATCTTTATCAAGTGTCTGGTCTAAAGTTTCTACTTCAACATACACGATATCTCCTAACTCTTTTTGAGCAAAATGAGTAATTCCTACAGTTGCCACATCTCCTTCGATGCTAACCCATTCGTGATCTTTTGTGTACTTTAAATTTGCTGGTATGCTCATAATAGTATGTTTGAAAATTGATAATTTAATAATTTAGGCACAAATGTAATAATCTTCTAATGAAATCCCCTTTAGAAACTTAAAATTAATTTCCGAAATTATATCTCAGCGTAAAGCCTGAACGAATGTTCGTTAACGGAAACGATGTTGAAATTACCGCTTTCGAGAATGAATGATCATAATAGAATATTGCGGTTAAGTTTTTACTAAACGAATAATCAGCCGTAAGTTTTAAAGACCAAATGTTTTGGCCCGCTGCCAACTGGTTGTTGTCGTAATCTAAATATCGAACCAAAGTTTCATTATTTCTAAAAGAAAAATCAGCTTTTATATTGATGTCACTTTTAATGATTCCGGTTGGATTATCTGCAAGTCTTGAAGAGAAAATCACATCTTTAAAACGATACCCTAACCCCACTACATATTCAATTCCTTTTACTTCCGTCAATAAATTATTATCAAAACTCATCGATAAAGCTCTGTCTTTTTTGATTTCAGTTAACAATCGTAAAGAACTTTTCAACTCAAAATCTACTCGAATAAGCGGACTAAACTGCTCTACCAAGTTGACGTTTGACATAATCGTTTTATTAAAGAAGTTTGTATTAACGTCCTGAGTCGGATTGTTTAGAGGATCTTCTATTGCTTTATCATAATCAAAATTAGACCTAAATTGGTTTATCGTATACGAAGCTCGGTAATTATGCTGCAATGAGAAGCGTTTGAATTTATCCTTGAAAAATTTGTACCTCATTAAACCGTTGTATTTTATACTCCAGTTCGGAATTGGGAAATTTCTAAAAATACCTGTCGATGTCTTTTCAGCATCACCTCCTGTGTACGCAGCAAGGAAAGCCGGCAATAATACAGCCTGATTACTTTTTCCGTAACCTATCGGATATCCTTGATTAGATTCATAAATCTCTCTCTGTTTTTTATACGGATCCTCTGCAGTTGGATCTGTTGGCGCTGCTGGAATATCATTAACATCATATCTTGGTATTGCATTTCCTGCTCCATAATGATCTTCAGCCAAACGATTTGCTATGATTAAACGATTACTTCTAAATTCATCAAATGCAGCAGATTGAGTTTCGTTACTTGTTGAAAAAGCCGTCCCTATCATAACAGTCGAAATGGAAAACATTCCGTATGTGTATGGTGAAAGCGGTTGATATACTCCGGCATCAGTAACATTATATTGTTCTGATGAATTTTCAGAATAAGAACGATCCATCGTCAAATCGATTTTTAAGTCTGGCAACAAATCAATATTGGTTGTCACTTTTAACAGTTTGCTTGTTACTTGCGTAAAGTTTTGATTAAACTCATCATAAGTGGTTAACCATCCGTTTTTGGCCGCTTCATATCGCACATCATCCTGACTTCCAAAAACAAATCCTAAAGATGGTTTTGAAGTTCCTAAGAATCCAACACTTGGTGTGTATCCCGGTAAAACAGTACCACTATTTTCGGTGTAATTAATCTGAATGTTTTTTACACTTGTCAAAATACCAATTAAGCCATCATAAAAAGGACTGCTGCTCGTAACAGGTTTAGCCGTATTCACAATTTTTTCTCCCGGTTTTGGCGGTGCTGCAGTTTTAGGTTTTGCCGTTTTTTTACCTCCCGGTGTCAAACCTAAATACTTATACAACGTATTCATATTTAATGTTGTTGTTAAAGTATTTGAATTCGCATTCTGGATAGTATTACCCAAATCAAATACATTACCATTATCATCAGTGTATTCAGAAAAAGCTGTTGAAGAACGCTGCCAGCTATAGTCTGCTGTATAAGAATAACTAGCTTTTACAAAACTAAATATTGGAATTTTATTAATCGGAATATCATAATTCAACACTAATTGTTGCATGTGTTGATTTGGTGTTCCAATATCCCAATAGTCATCCCAAATATTAAAATCTTCTTTTGGCGTATTATCATCGTTTAAGAAATTTCTAACGATATTATTAGACGCTGCTGTATAATTTAATTTTAATGATTTTGTAAGGTTATAACCAAAACCGTATTGATAATTAAAAGCAAAATTTCTTCTATAAAGTGGATCAAGACCTATTCCCTCAACTTCAACTTCTCTATATTGCTGACGATTGCTTTGTCTTAAAATATTAGTATTGAAAGTAATATTAGAAGGCAAGTAATTAAAATTGAAGTCACTTAAAATTTTCCAATATTCACTTTTCTTCATGAATTTGGTTTGTTTAAAAGGTACTACTTCTTTAGGCTGAAAAGTGTAAGCATAGTTTATTGCTGTATTTGACTGTTCATCTTCATAATCTTCTACTTCATAATCATGGCGTTCCACCTGATTGTAAGATTGTGAAAACGTTAAATTCTCAACATCGTAAATATGCTGTTTTTGTTCCGGAGCCCTGTCTTTTCTTACTCCGATAAAGTTGATACTTTTTCTCTTTGTATAATCTACAGCACGTGTTCTGATGTTATCTTTTTCTGCCTGATCAGTTGTTTCTCTTAGCAATTGATCTAGTTTAATATCCTGATTAAAAGGATCGTATTCCGGCGTAATAACCTCTTCTCCGATAGCGTAATTAAACGGTAAATTAATTCCCCATTTTGGAGGAAGCAGTTTTCCTAAATTTAAATTAGTTACAATGTTATATTGCTGAATATCTTCACGATCTCTTTCATTGGCACCTTGCTCTAATGATCCAAAACCAATAGTACTCTTTTTACCTGTTGCCGAAATAGTCGCAAAATCGGCCATATTGGTGTCGATATTTAATATCGCAGCCATACCACCTTTGTTATCCAAATCAGACATACGAAGTTCATTAAACCAAACTTCTCCTTTAATATCTTTATGGTCTGCCCTACTTTTTAAACCAACCATTAAATTTCGAACCAAACCAAAGTTTGGATTTCCTTTTATTCCTAATCGCAGCGCACCATCTCCATCTCCTCCGTCAATTGTTGCGTCATCGTCTGGATAATAGATTCCATTTATATCTCTCTTGTCAGAATTAATGTCGACACTCATTGCCTTAATTTTCATTCTGGTCAATAATTCAAGTGCAAGATCAATATCATTTTCTTCCAGCCAAACCTGATCTGCACCTATTGAACATGATCCTCCGGTTCTTGTTACTTTTAAAGGAATTTCGACTTGGTAAAAGTTTTGGGTAAAGTCATTTCCAAAACGAATAAAACCAACCATTTCATCGTCTAATAATGTATTTTCGTTTGGCAAAGATTCAGCATGTAAAAACATTTTTAGTTTTTTGTACTGACGCATATCAACACTTACATTTTTGAAAACTGCTCTTGAATCTTGATATTGTAAACCTGAACCTGAAACTCGTAATGCTAATGATTGTTCGTTTTGATTAATAACTGTATTGTTATTGTACAATTGTTCTCTTTGTACTCCCGGTGGAATTACATAATTTACCGGACATTTTGTACCGTTTTCCTGTACGTTTACAGCTAAAACATCAAAGTCTGTACCGTCGTCATCCTGATTTGTATCATTTGCGTCAAGGGTACTTGTATATCTTCTCCACTCTCCTCTAACTAGATCTAAAGCTCCAAAACGAACTGTCATCTGATCATTAAAACCTGTCATGAACATACGCATAAATCGAATAGATCTAAAATCTGTAATATTTCCGATTGTATTTTGGGGCTGAGCAACAGGAATTTTAAACTGAATCCATCTTGCATTTGTTGTAGCTCCGTTTGGCAGCTCAATATTACTTACTTCACGAATATCGGTAATGTAATTTTGCCCAACCTGCATTCCCGGTTTTAAGTCAATACTATATTCGTAATAAGCATTAATCGTGTTCATTGTATTATCACGGTTAATATCCTCAACATCTGGTAATGTTGTAGAACCACGATTTGGATCATCAATACTAACAGGAGAGTTTCCTTCTACTCCATTATATTTTTTATAACGGTCCAGAACTCCTCCTTCTGTATTTAAATAATAGGTATAATCATCTGCCGCAGGGTCAGCTTCTCCTGCGTAATTAGTGTATACAGACGCTTCTTTAGAATTTGGTAAACCATCCAGACCCACGTCTTGATTTTTACGGTTATCGGCATTTGTATCAAACGCATAAATTAAGGATTGAGATGCCGGAACATCTCCCCAAATTGGCTGAGGGTTTACCAAAACCTGACCTGGGCCTAATCCATTTTCATATTGTTTTCTTCCGTCTTTTAATACATCTTCAGAAACTTCACCTAAATTGAAATAGATTTTACCGGTGTTATTCGTTTGTGCTTCACCATTTCCTACATAAGGATCCAGTACCCAAAACTGTATGTATTCAACATTTCCCTGCTCAAAATTAGTTGAATTTAAAGAACGCATGATTCCACCAAAATTTGAAGTTGCCGGGTCTGAATTAAAAGTTGGATTATTGTTATATGGTCCTCTTTCAGAAGGATAATAACTTAAATCCAATGTGTTTATTACTTGTATCTGACCCTGAGCAATATCCGTGTTTGGATATAATTCTCTACTGTATATTCTTCTAGTTGTATTTAATGATAAATCATCGTTTGAAATACCAGATGGTTTTGAGGAATAAAACACCGGATCAATCGTATACCATGATAATTTGGCTCTTTTAAAACCATAGTCTAATGTACTTGAACTGGCATTAAAAGTATTATCGTTTATTGAATTTAAAAACGGTGTAGAAGCTAAACTCCATGCATAAGCCGAACGCATATCGATGGTAGATTGTGAACCTTCAAAATCATCTATATATATAGTTGCTTCTCCTTCAAAATCACTCGCCTTTGGAGCATCTGGTCTTAAAAATGCAATTTCTCCTCGCACAGAAAGATTAGAAGGAACATCTGTATCTATATTTGGAAGTTTATTTACTAATCTTGTAAAGAAAGGAACTTCGGTTGAAAAATTCCCATTAAAACCAAAAATGGTATTATTTACTGATTCCTGACCATAACTTGACTTTTGAGTAAATGGTCTTTCAGTCATTTTTAGGTAAGTTCCTCCAACAACAAAATTTTCCGAGATTTTATGTTCGATATTGAATCCCATAAACCTTCTGGTTTGTTGTCCAAAAATTGAATTATTTTCTAAAGAAACTTCAATTGGCGTATTTGATGCCTGAAGTGAAGGATCAAGAATCTGAACTCTTCCTAATTGATAATCTACACTATAATCAATACCTTCAACAAGAACTCTTCCCGCAGCCGTAACTACAACAGAACCCTGAGGAACATTGAATGCACCAATAGGGATACCATTACTTCCTGAAGACTTGTATTTTCCCCGTAATAAAAACTTATTTTTATCACTGTCCTGTAAAGCTCCTGATTGTGTGTTTCTATACATATTTCTAAACACATATTTCTGCTGGTTCGCATTATATGTACTTGGATCGTTATAGTTTTCACCTGAACCTGTATTTTGTAATTTTTTAAATATAAGTTCTCCAAAAGGTTCTTTAGTGGTAAAAACAATTCGGCCATTTTGAACATCGACTGTTATTCCCGGAATATAATCAAAGAAACCATCACCTCCTGTTTGCGGATCATTATTATAATTTAATCGGTCAAGATTAAATACATTTAATAATGGTGTCTGGTCTACTTTGTTATCTCCAGTTGGATTTGATGGAAAGCTAGTTCCAGCAACCGGTGATATATAATTTATAGGAGATGGATCTGTATAAAGAATATTCAACCTGAAGTCGTCTTGTTTTATTTGATAAGCCTGTGGAATTTGATACACGTTTTTCATCATCAGGTTCCAAACCGGATTCTGAACGTTGGTCAAACTACTTTTCAGCATTTTTAAAATCAAACTTTGTGTAATAACGGCCTGATTGGAGGTGTTATTTCCTGTAACCACAGTTGCATCAACACCATCACTACCAAATTCTCCAACCTGATACACCTGGCCTCCAACAGTATACTCAAAAGCTACTGCAAGAATTTCATCATTTGCCAAACGCTGTTGCAATGATATATAACCTAATTGCGCATTAAAAGTATATTCGTTTGTAGTCAGCTTTCGGGCATTTTCCAAAACGGAATAATCTGTTCCTTCAGTAACATTCGCATTATTGAAACCTGATTTTGCTGTTACAATTTCTCTAATGTTTGAATTTAAGAATGAACCTGCCTGTCCAATAAGTTCAGGATCATATTTGTTGTTATTATTATCTGTTGGCGAATCAATTGAATTATTAAAAAATCCTGCTGTTGGATTTGTAACAACAATTTCATTATCAGGAATACCTGTTAATTGCCCTTCTCCTAAATCCTGAAGTGCAATAACATTTCTTAAGTTATTGTTTGTTGTGCTTACCCTGTTTTGTTTATTGGTAACCCACACTTCTAATCTGGTAATTTGAACACGGCTATCTATAAAAGGATAATTCCTTAATGAAACATCATATTTATTTCTAAAGTATTGAGAAAGGAAGAAATGTCGATCGTTATCGTAGTCTAATGCATAAAGATCAAAATTTTGAACCGTTCCTCCACCTTCTGCAACTATACTTTTGGTTTGTGATTTTTGTTCTGAGAAAACTCCTGTAACTGTCGTCTTTCCAAATTGTAATTGCGTTTTCACACCAAATAAACTCTGAGCCCCACGAATCAGTGAGCTGTTTAATGGCATGCTAACATTACCAACTTCTACTTTTTGAATAATATCATCTTCAGAAGGCGTGTAAGCTAATTTGAATAAGTTTTGAAAGGCAAATGTAGATTGTGTATCATAATTAGCATTTACTTCTAATCTGGTACCTACTTTACCCATTAAACTCATACTGATACGCTGATCAAAATCAAAAGTAAGACTTGATCTGTTTCTTGGTGAGAATGAAGGATTATCCTGCTTGGTATAACGAACACCTAAGTCCATTTCTACAGATCCTGTAGGTTTTACATCAATTGTATTACTACCGAAGATACTTTCGAAAAGACTTGAATTGATATAATATCTTGGCAGTAAATCCTTCTTAGCCGCCTCACTTCCAGTCTTTTTACCATCAATAGCATCGGATTTTTTTCTAAAATAATCTCTTCTCGATTCTTTTAAAACTAAATCTTCATATTCTTTTGGTGTTAGAATAATAGGGTAATTTATAGAGAAACCATCTACAGAATTTGTATAAATATATCGATCTGTAATTGGATCGTATTTATATGCCGAAAGAATACTTGGAGGATCTGCGAGCTCTACCTTACCTGTAGAAAATTGAGTTTTAGTTGTATCTTGAACTGTTTGATTTACTTGCGCACGCAAAACATTCCCGCAAAACAAAACAAGTAAAAAAATACAAATTTTACGCATAGAATTAGTTTAACTTAATGAGTTTATAAGCTTTTTAACGCCTTTTTAATGATCGTTTCCACAGTAGCCTCAGGGTCTTCTTTTACGATCTTCTCTACTACTTTTTCAGAAGTCTTTCGAACAAAACCTAAAACTTCCAAAGCAGATAACGCTTCATCTCGATTTGTATTGTTTTGAACTATCGAAACTTCATCCAAATCGTACAATTTTAACACTTTTTCTTTTAAATCAAGTATTACTCTTTGTGCTGTTTTGTTTCCAATTCCCTTAATCGACTGGATTAAACCCACATCTCCTGCAGCAATTGCATTTATAATTTGTCTTGGTTCTATTGATGATAACATTGTTCTGGCAATGTTTGCACCAATACCTGACACTGAAAGCAGCATTCTAAATATTTCACGTTCTGATTTTTCGACAAATCCGAATAAAGTATGCGCATCTTCTTTGATTAGAAGATGCGTATACAATTTTATAAAGTCAGCATTAGGAAGTAGTGAAAAGGTATGTAAAGATATATTTATCTGATATCCTACACCTCCACAATCTATCACAACTTCGGTGGGGTTCTTTTCCACCAATTTCCCTTGCAAATGTGTTATCATAATTTAATTTAAAGCCCCAAATATAACAATAATTGCAATAAAAATACGACAAAATTATTGTTAACTTAAAATATAGTTATTCTCTGGCAAGTTTATTTTTTTTATTTTCTTTTTCCTGAGCATCAATTACGGCGATCGCAGCCATGTTAACCATTTCTTCTACGCTTGCACCTAATTGAAAAATATGAACCGGTTTGCCCATACCCATCATAATAGGACCAATAGAATTTACTTTATATAATTCTTTTAATAACTTATAAGTAATATTTGCCGATTCTAAGTTAGGGAAAATTAAGGTATTAACTTTTTTACCTGCTAATTTAGAGAATGGAAATTTTTCCTGAAGCATTTCCGGATTCAAAGCAAAATCTGCCTGAATTTCTCCATCAACAATCATTTCAGGATGATTTTTATGTAAATAAGCTACCGCTTCTCTTACTTTTGACGCTCCAGGACTTGTAGATGATCCAAAGTTCGAAAATGATACCATTGCAATTACTGGTTCAACACCAAACATTTTAGCCGTTTTAGCTGTCATAATAGCAATATTCACTAAATCCTCAGAAGATGGATTTATATTTATTGCCGTGTCTGATAAAAACATTGGTCCGCGAGACGTTAACATCATGTTTGCAGTTGCCACAAGTGATGCTCCGTGTGCTTTGTCTATTAATTGCAACATTGGTTTTACCACACTTGGATAACTTCTTGTGTGACCGGTAACTAAAGCATCTGCTTCGCCTGAGTTTACCATCATGGCTGCAAAATAGTTTCTTTCGCGCATGAATTTTTGAGAATCAAGAAGCGAAACTCCTCTTCTTTCTCTTGTTTCCCAGTATAAAGTGGCAAATCTGTTTCTTCTTGCCTCTTCTTCAGTAGTTTTAGGATCGATGATTTCAATATCAGCATCAAAACCTAACTCTTTTTTAAGTCCTAAAATAATTTCTTTATCTCCTAATAAAATTGGAAAACCAATTCCGTCCTCATAAACAATCTGAGCTGCTTTTAAGACATTTAATTGATCTGCCTCTGCAAATACGATTCTTTTAGGATCCATTTTTGCACGGTTGGTCATTAAACGCACCATTTTATTATCGTTGCCCATACGCTCGCGAAGTCCATCTTCATAAGCTGCCCAATCTGTAATAGGATTTTTTGCTACTCCAGACTCCATTGCAGCTTTGGCAACAGCAGGCGCTACGATAGTAATCAACCTCGGATCAAATGGTTTAGGAATAATATATTCCTGACCGAAACCTAATTTTGTTGCGCCATAAGCTACGTTAACTTGCTCCGGAACTGGTTCTTTTGCTAAAATAGCCAGCGCTTTTACTGCGGCCATTTTCATTTCTTCGTTAATTTTTGTAGCTCGAACGTCTAATGCTCCTCTAAAAATGTATGGAAAACCTAAAACGTTATTCACCTGATTAGGAAAATCAGAACGTCCTGTAGCCATAATAACATCTTTACGAGTTTCTACAGCTAAATTATAATCGATTTCCGGATTTGGATTTGCCATTGCAAAAACAATCGGATTGTCTTTCATTGTCAATAACATTTCTGGCGATAAAACACCTCCTGAAGATAAACCTATGAAAACATCAGCTCCGTTAACTGCTTCTGCCAATTCAATTTTGGCACCGTCAACCGCATATTTTAATTGTAATTCTGATAGCGAAGGATTGTCTTTTGTTAAAAGTCCTTTACTATTAAACATCATTATATTCTCGACTTTTACGCCTAACAAAACATATAAATCAGTACAAGCGATTGCAGCAGATCCTGCTCCTGAAACTACAACTTTTACATCTTCTGCTTTTTTACCTGCCAATTCAAGCGCATTAATCAATGCTGCCGAAGAAATAATTGCCGTACCATGCTGATCATCGTGCATGACCGGAATATCCAATTCTTCTACCAATCTTCTTTCTATTTCAAAAGATTCCGGCGCTTTAATATCTTCCAGATTAATTCCTCCAAAAGTTGGGGCAATATTTTTTACAGTCTGAATAAATTCTTCAACATTTTCTGTATTTACTTCAATATCAAAAACGTCGATGTCAGAGAATATTTTGAAAAGTAACCCTTTCCCTTCCATTACTGGTTTAGAAGCTTCAGGACCAATATTTCCTAATCCTAAAACAGCTGTACCGTTTGAGATAACGGCAACTAAATTTCCTTTTGCTGTATATTTGTAAACGTCTTCTACGTTTGCTGCAATATCTAAACATGGTTCTGCAACTCCTGGCGAATAAGCCAAAGATAAATCTCTTTGTGTTGCATATTTTTTTGTTGGAACTACCTGAATTTTTCCTGGAGTTGGCTCTGAATGGTACAGTAACGCCTCTCTTCTTTTACTCTCTTTGTTCATTGTTTTTTGCTTTTATTCTAGCTTACAAAGATATAAGTCTTCACTTAAAATGGCGTGTTTTTATGGCTTTCTTTTGTTAAAAAGAAAATTGAGGTAATAAAAAAATAGCCCAAATTATGTTGGACTATTTAATTACTAGGTATCTTTTTTATTTATTTTATTGTGAAATATAAGAATTCAAGTGGTTAATTGTGTCTTTTTGAATTTCTATAATTGCCTTAACAACGTCGCTTATAGAAATTATTCCAACCACAATTTCATTTTCTAAAACCGGTAAGTGCCTGATTCTTTTTGTGCTCATCAGTTCCATGCAATCTTCAATATTATTGGAGAGTTTAACTGAAAAAACATGGCTTTCCATAATTTCATGAACAAAAGTTTCTTTGGATGATTTGTCTTTTAAAACAATTTTTCGAGCATAATCCCTTTCAGACAAAATACCTTTTAAATCAGATCCGTCTATGACAAGGATAGCTCCGATATTTTTTTCGCCCATTACTTTCAATGCTTCAAAAACAGTTGTTGTTGAACGTACTGAATACACATTTCTCCCTTTTGTGTTTAATATTTGTTCTACAGTCATATCTGAAAAATTTAGTTTTATAAAGTTAGAAAAAAATAAACATAAAAATCATTCAGTATCATTTTTTAACCTCATAAATACCTCATTTTAAACATTATACATCGTATTTTAAAATTTAAGATTTTTACAACAAAGAATAGAATCATTTTCAAAGTTTTTTTGCGAATAACACACCACTTTTGACTAAACTTAGTTTTTTACAAATAAAAAATCCCTTTTCTAAAAATCTAGAAAAGGGATTTCATTAAATAAAATGCATTATAAGTAGGTAATAATAAATTCGCTTCGTCTGTTTTGCTGATGTTCTTGTTCGCTACATTTGACACCATCGGCGCAACGGTTTACCAATTTGGTTTCTCCGTATCCTTTTGCTGCTAATCGGTTGCCGTCAATTCCTTTTTGAATGAGCCAATTTTTGGTCGATTGTGCTCTTTTTTCTGAAAGAATCATATTATTTTCTGCAGATTGCCTGCTGTCTGTATGAGAACGAATATCTAATTTTAATGTTGGATATTGGTTTAAAATATCAACAATTTTCTGCAATTGCGGTTCCGAACTTTTTTTGATTGTTGCTTTGCCCAAATCAAAAAAGTTCATCGGGATATGCAATAATTTCGCAAGATCGATTCCTACTTTAATAGATTTAATTATTACAGGACTGACTTTAGTTGTTTTAACAACTACTTGTTTTGCTACCAAAGGTTTAAATTTCTTTTGAATAGCAATTGATAAAGTAGTTTTTCCGTTTATTTTTTTTAATGCTATTGGGGTTTCTTTTATTTCGTAATCTGTTTTGGCTGTTTTTATGAAATATTTTTTACCACATTTTACATTTGGAAAAATATAATTTCCGTTTTGATCTGAAATCACTTCTGCAACAAATTGATAGGCTTCATTAAACAATGACAAGGTTACATTAGAAAGTGTTTCGTTTGTTTCAACATCAGTAACGGTTCCCATTAAATCCTGCTCGCAAATTAGTTTTCGAATTTCTGTAAATCTATAAACATCGTCAAGTCCAAGACCATTTTCTCTGTTAGAAGAGAAAAAACCATTTCTGTTTTTACTGTTAATTATAAATGCAAAATCATCTTGTTTACTATTTATTGGTTCTCCCAGGTTTTGTGCTTCTTCAAATGAACCATCATTGTTTATTTTTGCAACAAAAACATCGAGTCCGCCTAAACCCGGACGACCATCGCTGGCAAAATAAATTTCGTTATCATTTGATATAAATGGAAATGTTTCTCTGCCTTCGGTATTGATATCTGCACCTAGGTTTTCTGGTTTTCCATAAGTTCCGTCATTATTTATGCTTACTTTAAATAAATCAGACAAGCCTAAAGTTCCCGGCATATCTGACGCAAAATATAGTGTTTTTTCATCAACACTTAATGCGGGATGTGCAACACTATATTGATCACTATTAAAAGGAAGTTCCTGCACATTGCTCCATTCATCATTAATTAATATTGCTTTATAGAGTTTTAAGAATGTAACTTTATTTTCGCTTTGACCTCTTTTACCATTTATAGAATTGTTTTTGGTAAAGTACATCGTTTTTCCATCTTTTGTAAAAACAGGTGTCGACTCGTTGAATTTTGTTTTTAGGCTTTTTTTATGAAAAAACACAGGGTCGCTAATACTTCCGTCTGGCATTAAATCAACAGAATATAAAGCCGAAGTAGATTTATTTGTCCATTTAAAGTTCTTTTTTACGATTCCGCCCGTATCTCTGGCAGAGGTAAAAACGAGTTTATTGTCTATAAGAGCACTTCCGTAATCAGAATCTTTAGAATTAATTCCGGCATCGGCAATTTCGTATCGCCCTGAATTTGCTTTAATATCATCTAAATAATTTCTGTTTTTTTTGAATAAAATTGCTCTTTTGTCCAAAGGTGCTTTTTCGCTGAAAACATCTAAAATTTCATCTGATTTAGTATAATTTCCAACCGATTTTAAGCATTGAGAATATCTGTAAAAATACTCCGCTTCCTGATTTCGATTAAGCGCAAATAATTCCTGATAGCATTTTAAGGCTTGTTTTAAATCACCGGTAAAGTAATACGAGTTACCTAATTTCTGAAATACGTTTTCTTCGGTGCTGCCTTTTTTTATTGCATTTTCGTATAATTTTATTGCATCTGCATAAGCATAATTATTGTACTTTTTATCTGCCTGCTTTACGCTTAAACTTTGAGCATTTGCATTAAGAAAAAAATAAAAAAATAAAAAGGTATATAGTAAATTTTTAATCTTCATATTTAAATTGATTAAAAGAATCTTGGTGATGTCATTCTATTATAATTATTAAAAAAGTCAAAGCGCAGGAAAATTTCATGCGAACCTGAATTGTATTTTCTTAAATTAGTAGTTTCATGATCGTAACCATATCCGATATACAAACCATTTGTAACCTGGAAACCAGCTAGTGCACTTACAGAAGCACTCCAACGATAAGCAAGACCTACAACAAACTTATCATTAAACATAAAATTACCCGAAACATCAACCTGCAAAGGCGCTCCCTCTACCATTTTGGTTAATAGGGCAGGTTTGAATTTTACATACTCTAAACGATCTAAATTGAATACATAACCTGCTATAAAATAGTAGTTAATTTTGTCTTTAAAAATAGCAACATCATCGTCATTATAACGATTCGTCTGAATAAAATTAGGGATAGATAATCCTACATAAGCTTTATCAGAATGCCAATAAACACCTGCACCAACATTTGGAGTAAACTTATTTTGTAAATCCTGAAATTGCGGATCGTCCTGATTTTCAAAACTTAATTTGTTTAAATCAAGATTAAAAAGATTTGCTGTTCCCTTTATACCAAAAGAAAGTTTGGCTGATTCAGAAGTTTGAATGCTATAAGAGAAATCAGCTGACAATGTATTCTCGTTTGTTGGTCCGATTTTATCATTTACCAATGAAAGACCCAGACCTAATTTCTTATTACTTAATGGCGTGTTTATAGAAAAAGTGCTTGTTTCCGGCGCACCGTCAAGACCAACCCATTGTGTACGATATAAACCAAAAACACTTAAAACACCTCGTGAACCTGCGTAAGCCGGATTAATTTCTATGGTATTATACATGTACTGTGTATATTGTGCATCTTGTTGTGCTGAACACACAACTGAAAAAAACATAAAAACTAAAATTAATTTTTTCATTTAATAAGTTTTAAAAACGGCTTAGCTAAACTAAGCCGCATATTTTTTTATTTATTAATATATAGGTAACCTGATTTTTCATGTTGATTTAACTCACTGTCTCTATATTTCAGAATATAGAAATAAGTCCCAACAGGTAATCCTTCTGATTGTTTCATGGTTGTTCGTCCTGCAGAATATCCAACGAAAGCTCTGTCTTCATTATTGTAGTGATCGATATCAAAAACTAAAACTCCCCAACGGTTGTATATTTCAACTGTATTATCAGGATAACATTCTAATCCCCGAATGTAGAACTTCTCATTTTTATTATCTCCATTTGGAGAGAATGCATTTAGAACTGTAATCTGGCAACCATTTAATGGCAAAACTGTAGGCTTATCTTCCAGGTTATTAGAATCATCTGATTTATCTTCAACTACTATACCTGTTGCGCTTTTTCCTTGCACGCTTGCCTGATTACTTACACTTCCAGCATTGATATCAGCTTGGCTTATCTTATAAATAGCTGTGAAATTATTTTCATCAGATTCGTTTACATCTAAATCAATTGCATCTCCTGAAAGTATAATTCCTGGTAATAAATCCGTCACTAAAATTTTCATTAAAGGAACATTACCTGTATTTGTTATTTTGAATTTATAAGTAATTGTTTCTCCTGCATTTGCATATCCGTCTTTATTTTCATCATTAAAAACTGCTGTTTTAATAATTGCGATGGCCGGAACTTCAACAAAAACATTTAATGTTGCTGTTGCACAATTTGAAGAATTTGCTTTTTGGCAAATTTGATACACCAATGCATAATTTCCTCCAGGCGTATTTGGTAATACATTTATGGTTCCGTCTGCATTAAATTCAAAATAAGGATTTGGTGTATTTGAAATCACAACATCAGATGCATTTAGAGGCAAGCCACTTAATAAGTCATTGTCTAAAATATTGATGAATGCTAATTGCCCATTAATTCCGTCTACCAAAACTTCTCCATCATTATTAGCAACAATTGGTGTTGCAGGAGTAACAGGCATAACTGCATTCACTTTAACACGCACAATTGCCTGACTGCAATTTTTAGGATCTAGTTTCTCACATATTTTATAGGTAAGTTCATAAGTTCCCGCAGGTACGTTTGCGCCCAAAGTCACTGTGCCGTCGTTGTTAAGCTTTAAGAATCCTGTTGGATCTGCCGTTACAATTGTTAAGTTTAGGTCACTTGGTACAACAGCAATTCCGTTATTGGTATCATTGTCAAAAACATTCACAAGAACCTGTGGCATTTTTGATTCCACAACTGAAGGAATTACATCAGGATTTGCCTGAAGTCCATCGCCTGTAACCACAATTATTGAAATTGCACTGTCACAGTTTGTTGGGTTATTGATCTCACAAATTTTGTACTCTACATTATAATTTCCTGCCGGAGTATTTGCCGGTACAGTTACGGTTCCGTCTGCATTTAAAATAAATCCTGTTGGAAGCATTACTTCTGAAAGTGTTACATTTCCAGGTTTTGTTCCGATAACTACCGTTGATCCGTTTAAGGTATCGTTGGCAACCAAAGATTCTGTTGTTCCGCCAACAACTCCGTTAACAACCGTAGTTGTCGTTTCTTCAACTGCATTAATAATTGGTGTTGTAACTGTTACTTTTACTGAAGCTGAACTGCAATTTGCCGGGTTCAGTTTTTCGCAAATTTGGTACACAATTTCATAAGTTCCCGAAGGTGCGTTTGCTTCTAAAGTTACTGTTCCGTCAGGATTTAAGGTTAACATTCCTTTTGGATCTGCCGTTACAATTGTCAAGTTTAGATCACTTGGTACAACTGCTATTCCGTTGTTTGTATCATTATCAAAAACATTTGCAACAGTTTGTGGCTGGTTTGTGGCAACTACTGAAACTGCTGCATCAGGGTTTGCTATTAAAACTCCGCCTGTA